>CANRDY010000021.1 GCA_947629515.1 uncultured Clostridia bacterium | reverse complement strand
CCGTTCGGGGGAAGGGTCTTTCCGACGAGCGAACGGTCGCCCGTTTTGAGCGAAAGGGCTATCTGTTCCTCGGTGATAAAGCCCTGCGAATAGCCCAAAACCGTGCCCGCGATAGTGCGGACCATATTATACAAAAAGCCGTTGCCCGTAACAAAGATATTTACTTCGATTCTGCCGTCGGCTGAAAATATGCCGCTGTTGCCGCCGTCCCCGGGGGGAACTTCACGGCTTGCGACTTCAACCGAATATATCGTGCGAACCGTCGTTTTTGCCGTTGAACCGCTTTTGGAATACGCCTTAAAATCGTGCTCGCCCTCGAAAAACCTGCATATATATTGCAATTTTTGCAGATCTGCCCGACCGCGAACCCAAAGGCTGTATCTGTCGAGCAAGGGATTGCGGCGGGACGAAAAGTACATTTTGTAGCAATAGGTCTTTCTCTTTGCCGAACGGTTGCTGTCGAAGCCCGCGGGGGCTTGCGCCGAGGCGAGCACGCTTATATCCTGCGGCAGGAGCGCGTTGAACGCCTCTGCTATGCGTTCGGGCGGAATGGACGTCTCCGCGTCGAAATGGCAGACCTGCCCCGATGCGTGCACGCCGCTGTCGGTTCTTCCGCTTGCCGTAACCGTAGTGGGCGCGCCGAAGATCTCCTCTGCCGCTTCCTGCATTTTTTGCTGAACCGTGACGTTGTTTTTTTGTATCTGCCAGCCGCCGTAAGCCGTGCCGTCGTAGGCGACGAGAAGCGCGTATCTCTTCATCTTACACCCTCACATACGCGTTGAACGGCGCGTAGATTTGCAGACAATAGATATTGAGAAGCACCACCCCCGCTATGAGCAGAGCGACGAACAGCGCGAACACGGCGTCGCGCCAGCCGAGGGTGAGTTTTTTGTATTTCGTGCGGTTTTTCGAGCCCGAATAACAGCGGGCGTCCATTGCGTCGCCCAGCTCTTCGGCGCGGCGGAACGCGCTTATCAGAAGGGGTATCATTACGGGAATGACCGACTTTATGCGCGCTATAGGTCCGCCCGTATCGAAGTCCGCCCCCCTTGCCTTTTGCGCCGATATTATGCGGTTGGTTTCGTCTATCAACGTCGGAATGAACCTTAAAGCAATGCTCATTATGAGCGCAAGCTCGTGCACGGGGAATTTGATATATTTGAGGGGTTTTAAAAGGCTTTCTATTCCGTCGGCAAGCTCTACGGGGGTGGTCGTTAAGGTGAGGACCGAGGAAGCCATGACGAGCAAAAACAGCCTTAAAACGAGGAATATAGTGTATAAAACCCCCTCGAGACAGATACGGATCGTCCACCAATCGGTCACGCGTTGGTCGACGAGCACCCTTTCGCCGCCATGGAAAAAGAGCTGAATTACCGAAGTTAAAATTATTATGAAGATTATCGCCTTTACCGAGCGCAGCACCCTGCCGAAGGGAACGCGCGCAAAGGCTATCGCAAGCAACAACAGCACAAGACAGAACGCCGTTGAGTAGAAGTTGTCCGCGACGAATATCATCACGATGAACGCGATGAGCGCGAGTATCTTTACGCGGGGGTCGAGGCGGTGAACATAGGACTGCGTGGGATAATATTGCCCGAACGTTACGTCGTTAAGCATTGCCGTCCTCCTTTCCGCCCTCTTCTCCCTTTACGTCCGCTATATCCGCGAATGTTTGGGGGGAAGGATCGCGGTTTGACGGTTCGCCCGAAAATATTTCGGCGGCTTTTTGCGAGAAATCTTCGACGGTGCCGCCGCAGTGCACTGTAAAGCCGTCCCTTTTTAAGAGCGAGGCTATTTTGAAAGTTACGGGGATATCGAGCCCCAGAGCGTACAGCTCGTCCGCGCGGTCGAAAAGGCGGGCGGGGACGTCGGCGGCGAATACTTCGCCCTCGGATATGACGGCGCAACCCGTGCAGTTTTCGGCGACTTCGTCCATATCGTGCGAGACTATTATGACCGTTTTGCACCACTCGCGGTGGAGCTTGTGCAAAAGCTCCATTATCTCTTTTTTGCCCTTGGGGTCGAGACCCGCGGCGGGCTCGTCGAGCACGAGTATGTGGGGGCGGGTGACTATTACGCCCGCTATGGCTACGCGCCGTTTTTGTCCGCCCGAAAGGTCGAAGGGCGATTTGTCCTTTATCTCCTCGTAGTCAAGCCCCACTTCGGTTATGCTGCTTTTTACCGCCTCTTCCACCTCTTCGCGCGTGAGTTTGCGGTTGAAGTTTTTAAGCCCGAACGCGACGTCGGCAAAGACCGTTTCGGCAAACAGCTGATATTCGGGATACTGGAACACCATTCCCACGCTTGCCCTTAAAGCCTTGAAGTCGCACTTGCGATTCGTAAGGTCGAAGCCGCCCACAGTCAACGAGGGCAGAACGGGCGTAGGTCTGCCCTTTTTGGGCTTTTTTGCGCGTAACCGCTTTTGCGCCTGCGGGAGTTTTATAAGGGCGTTGAGGTGTTGGATAAGCGTCGATTTGCCGCTTCCCGTGTGACCTATTATGCCGAAAAATTCGCCGTCGTCTATGTGCAGGTTTATGCCCTTCAACGCGCGCGAGGCGAACGGGGATTTGGCGGAATAGGTGTACGCGAGGTTCTTTATATCTATGTCCCACTCGTGTGCGGAATCTATCTTTACGGGCGTGAACGAAGACGATTCGCCCGCATATATGCCCTTGCTATTGTAATTTTCGACTATCTTTTCGGCGAGCGGAGCGGGGGATAAAAGGTCGGGGATATCCATTCCAAAAGAGCGCAGGTTCTTACATATTACGCCTATGCGGGGTAAACTTAAATTGTAGGTTTCAAGCCCCTCTCCGCGTTTGAATATCTCGTCGGGCGCGCCCTGCATTGCTATCTCGCCGCGGTTCAGAACGATGGTCCTGTCCGCCATGAGGGCTTCTTCCATGAAGTGGGTGATGAGTATGACGGTTATGCCCTCTTCCTTGTTGAGTTTGCGGACTACTTCGGTAACTTCGCGCCTGCCGCGGGGGTCGAGCATTGCCGTCGATTCGTCGAGAATGAGTACCTCGGGCTTGACGGCGAGCACGCCCGCAACGGCTACGCGCTGTTTTTGACCGCCCGAAAGATGAGCGGGGGACGAGCGGCGGTACTTCTCCATGCCGACCGCCTTTATCGCCCAATCGATGCGTCTGCCTATTTCCTCGCGGGGTATGCCGACGTTTTCGGGTCCGAAAGCTATGTCGTCTTCTACTATCGAGGCAACCATCTGGTTGTCGGGGTTCTGAAAAACTATCCCCACGTGGCGGCGGACTTCGGCGGTGTTGGCGGGATCGGAGACGTTTAAGCCCATTACCGTTATCGTGCCCTCGTCGGCTTGCAACAGACCGTTGACAAGGCGGGCAAGGGTGGACTTGCCGCTGCCGTTGTGACCTATTACCGAGAGAAATTCGCCGCGCTTTACCGAGAGGGTAACGCCGTTTAAGGCGTAGCCCTGCTGACCCGCGTAGGCGAACTTGACCCCTTGAAGGTCGACTATGTTTTGGGGTGCGGTCTGGTCCATATGCGCTCCGTGCAAACAAAACTGCTTCAATTATACCAAACGCAAAAAATTTGCACAACAAATTGAATGTAAAAACATAATAAAATTTTCGTGGAATTTTTTTGTTGGGGGGGGGAAAGTGCAAGAGATGAGAACGAACGGTTTTTGGTTTCGCGTTTCAAAGTGCCCCGAGCAGACCATGGGGGGATTCTCTCGGTCAATCGCCCGCGCATTAATGCGCGGGTCTCATATCCCTCGAAATGACAGTGGCTTATGTTGCTCCGATAATATTCAGAAGTGCACCCCCTCAGTCCGCGTTTGCGGACAGCTCCCCCTCGCAAGCGAAGGGGCGCGAATGGGGAGTTTGGTGTGCTCGGTTGCCCTTGCAATTACGAAGTGAGAAAGTTCGAAGAAGCAAGTTATGCAAGGAAAGCGAGGAAAACCCGAAGGAGTTTACAATGAAGTAAATGACTGAGGGTTGCCGCAGCTTGACACAGCAGAACGTAGCTTATTCGAGCTTTTCGGGAGTTAGAGCTTTGCTCTTGTTAATTTATAACAAAATTCAAAACGTGTATTGACATTTTCCTCTGCGTGAAGTATAATAATATAGCGCGTAGGTACGCGTACGTATAGTTCAAGAAAAATTTATATAAAAAATCGGAGGTTTTTTGATGAAAAAATTGACTATCGACGGTAACACCGCCGCCAGCCATGTAGCTTACGCCTTTTCGGAAGTAGCTGCGATCTACCCCATTACCCCCTCTTCCCCTATGGCGGAAACCGCGGACGAATGGGCGACTGCCGGCAGAACCAACATGTGGGGTCAAAAAGTCAAGATTGCCGAAATGCAGTCCGAAGGCGGCGCGGCAGGCGCCGTTCACGGCTCGCTTTGCGCGGGCGCGCTTACGACCACCTACACCGCTTCGCAAGGCTTGCTCCTTATGATCCCCAACATGTACAAGATCTCGGGCGAACTGCTGCCTATGGTTATGCACGTCTCGGCGCGCGCGCTTGCGGCTCATTCGCTCAACATCTTCGGCGACCACGCCGACGTTATGGCTTGCCGTCAGACCGGCTTTGCAATGCTCTGCGACGGCTCGGTTCAGGAAGTTATGGACCTTGCGCTCGTTGCGCACCTTTCGACCCTTAAATCGAGAGTTCCCTTTATAAACTTCTTCGACGGTTTCAGAACCAGCCACGAAGTTGCGAAGATCGACGTTTGGGACGAGACCGACGACTACAAGGAGATCCGCGACATCTGCGAAGAAGTAGGTCTTGACGCGGACATTAAGGACTTTAAGTCGCGCTCCCTCAACCCCGAGCACCCCATTCAGAAGGGTACCGCCCAGAACGGCGACACCTACTTCCAGAACCGCGAGACGGCGAACAGCTACTACGCCGCCGCTCCCCAGATCGTTCAGAAGATGATGGACGTCGTTTCGGCTAAGTGCGGCAGAAAGTATCACCTGTTCGACTACGTGGGCGCGCCCGACGCGGAAGAAGTTATCGTCTGCATGGGTTCGGGTTGCGAGACCATTGAAGAGTCCATAAACAAGCTCAACGCCATGGGCAAGAAGTACGGTCTTGTTAAGGTTCGACTTTACCGTCCTTTCGTTGCCGAGGCGTTCTCGAAAGCCCTTCCCGCTTCGACAAAGAAAGTTGCCGTTCTCGACAGAACCAAAGAGCCCGGCTCGCTCGGCGAACCCCTCTACCTTGACGTCTGCTCCGCGCTCCTCGAAGTCGGCAGAACCAATATGAAGGTCGTCGGCGGCAGATACGGCTTGGGTTCAAAGGAATTCACGCCTTCGATGGTCAAAGCTGTTTATAAGAACCTTGAACAGAAAGCTCCCAAAAACCACTTTACGATAGGTATTCACGAGGACGTCACCAACTCCTCACTCGATTTCTCGGAGAAATTCGACGCCGCTCCCGCGGGTTCGACCAGCTGTAAATTCTACGGTCTCGGCTCGGACGGCACGGTAGGCGCGAACAAGAACTCCATTAAGATAATCGGCGACCATACGGACAAGCATGCTCAGGCATACTTCTTCTACGATTCCAAGAAGTCGGGCGGCATCACCGTTTCCCACCTCCGTTTCGGCGACACGCCCATACAGTCGGAATATCTCATCGACTCCGCCGATTTCGTTCAGTGCTCCAATCCCTCGTACGTCACCCGTTACGACATGACGGGAGACATCAAGGAAGGCGGTACGTTCCTCATCAACACAAGCGCCACCACGGTTGAGGCTTTGGAAGAGTTCCTGCCCGCAAAGGTTAAGCAGGATATCGCCAAAAAGCACATTAAGCTCTACGTTATCGACGCTATAAAGATAGCCGCTTCCCTTGGCTTGCGCGGCAGAACGAACACCATTCTGCAATCGGCGTTCTTCCGTGTAAATCCCCAGATAATGCCCTACGACCAAGCCATAGATTATATGAAATATATGGCGAAAAAGTCGTTCGCAAGAAAGGGCGACGCTGTCGTTCAGATGAACTACGACGCGATAGATTCCGCCGCGGGCGACAACCTCATCAAAATTGACGTTCCCGCCGCATGGGCGAAAGCCACGACGGGCGCGGAGATGGTAAAGGGCGCGGACAACGAATATTATCAGGAGATAATCAAGCCCATCCTCTACCTCAAGGGCGACGAGCTGAGGTCGTCTCAGTTCAATGCGGACGGTCACGTTCCCACGGGTACTACCAAGTACGAGAAGCGCGGCGTTGCCGTTACGGTTCCCGAAATAGATATAAATAAGTGCGTACAGTGCGGCTCGTGCTCGTTTGTATGCCCTCACGCCTGCCTGCGCCCCGCCCTTATAAAGGAAGGCGAGCAGAAGCCCGAGACCATGATAACCAAAAAGGCTATCGGACTTGCGGGTTACGAATACAAGATGCAGGTTTCGCCCCTCGACTGTATGGGTTGCGGCGTGTGCGCTACCGTTTGCCCCGTAAAGGACGGCGGCGCTATAAAGATGATACCTCTTGCCGAATCGCTTGAAAAGGGCGAGGACAAGAACTGGGAGTACGCCGTAGATCTTCCCGCGGCGGATACCTCGAAGTTCAAGGTAAACACCGTTAAGGGCTGCCAATTCGCTACGCCTTTGTTTGAGTTCTCGGGCGCGTGCGCGGGCTGCGGCGAAACGCCTTATGTTAAGGTCGTTACCCAGCTCTTCGGCGAAGATATGATAATTGCGAACGCGACGGGCTGCTCGTCGATTTACGGCGGCTCTTCCCCCACTTGCCCCTACACCAAGAACAAGGAAGGCAGAGGTCCCGCGTGGGCTAACTCCTTATTCGAGGACAACGCCGAATTCGGCTACGGCATGAACCTTGCCTACACGGCAAGACGTAACGCCGTTAAGGGCAAAGTTGAACAACTTGCGGCTCTTTGGAGCGGCGAGGGCAAAAAGGCGTGCGAAGATTATCTTGCGGCGTTTGCCGACAGAGAGGCTTCGAAAGCTGCGGCTAAGGCTCTTGTTGAGTGCCTCGAAGGCTGCAACGGCTGCGGTTGCGAAGCAGACGCGCTTGTTGCCGAAATTCTTGCCGACAAGGACTGCCTTGCCAAGAAGTCCATTTGGATATTCGGCGGCGACGGCTGGGCTTACGATATCGGTTACGGCGGTCTTGACCACGTGCTTGCCTCGGGCGAGGACGTAAACGTGCTCGTTCTCGATACCGAAGTTTACTCGAATACGGGCGGTCAGGCTTCGAAGTCGACCAATATCGGCGCGGTAGCCAAGTTTGCTTCGGCGGGCAAGAGAGTTAAAAAGAAGGATCTGGGCATGATCGCCAAGACCTACGGTTACGTATACGTTGCGCAGTGCGCAATGGGTTCCGACCCCGCACAGCTTCTTAAAGCTCTTACCGAGGCCGAGGCTTACCACGGACCTTCGCTCATCATCTGCTACGCGCCTTGCATCAACCACGGCATCAATATGACCAAGAGCCAGCTCGAAGAGAAGTCGGCGGTTGAGTGCGGTTACTGGCAGCTTTACAGATACAACCCCGAGGGTGAAGTGTTCACGCTTGACAGCAAAGACCCGACGGGCGATTATCAGGCGTTCCTTGCGGGCGAGACGAGATACACCTCGCTTGCCAAAACGCAGGGCGCGGAAGTTGCCGAGGCACTGTTCAAGAAGACCGAAGAAGCCGCAAAGGAAAGGCTTGAGGGCTATAAGAAACTTGCAGGCAAGGAATAAGTTTGTAAGGTTTTACAGAGCTTGCGGGCTTTGTGAGGCTTGCGGTTAAGTAAAATACATAAGAGGAAAAAGCCCCGCGGCATACTGCCGCGGGGCTTTGAAGTGAGCGAAATGGAGAATTCTATTCCGAAAAAATAAGGTAATATTATTTTAAAAATGGGTGTTGGTTTCAAAGAGCAAGAGCAGACCACGTGGAGTCGAGTGCGGGGTCTCTCAAAACAGCGGACACCCGCTGTTTTGCCGCACGAGATGAGCTTGCGCATAGTGCAAGGCGCAAGCGGTGCCCGAGCGCGGTGTTGCTCCTTACGCCGCGCGAGTACTCTCGGTCAATCCCGCGCCTGCGGCGCGTGTCATATCGTTCGAAATGACAGTGGCATAATGTGCTCCGATAATGTGCGCGCGGGCGTTTGAGAACACCCGCGCGCGAAAAGTGCAATAATGTGCTTCGATAATATTTGGAACGCACCCCCTCAGTCCGCGTTTGCGGACAGCTCCCCCTCGTCGGTTACGAAGGGGAGCGAATGGGCAATAGCTGTACGAAGTGAGAAATGGTCGGTCACCCTTGCAAAAACGAAGTGAGAAAGTTCGAAGAAGCAAGTTATGCAAGGAAAGCGAGGAAAACCCGAAGGAGTTTACTAAAAGGTAAATGTCGCACCGAAGGCGTTAGCCTTACTGAGGGTTGCCGCAGCCTGACACAGCTTTATGTTGAACAGCCCACACGCCGTATTACTGTCACGTTGTTAAGACACATGGTCAAGCGGAACGCTTGCGAAGCATATACGAAGTTTAACGGTAGTTACTTTTTGACGATGTCCTTATACGTCGACGGTCGCCGATCGCGGAAAAGCCCCCACTCGAGACGGGCTTGACGGAGCGCGTCAAGGTCGAATTCGGCGGTCGCTATCCCCTCTTCTTCACTGCCGAGGGAAGCTATAACTTCGCCCGTGCCGTCGGCTATGAACGAGCTTCCGTAAAAGGTAAGCTCGGACGACTGTCCGCCGTTCGCCGCGGTCGGTTCAACGCGCTCGACTCCCACGCGGTTCGCCGCCGCAACGGGCATGAGGTTAGCCGCCGCGTGCCCGCACATCACCCTGCGCCAATGCGCCGAACTGTTCACCCCCAAAATGGGTTCGCTACCGATCGCCGTGGGGAACATTATTACTTCCGCGCCGTTCAGCGCAAGGCAACGCGCCGTTTCGGGAAACCATTGGTCCCAACATATCCCCACGCCAACCGTGCCGATTTGCGTTTTGAAGGTCTTGAACCCGCTGTCCCCCGGGGCGAAGTAGAATTTTTCCTGATAGTAATGGTCGTCGGGAATGTGCGTTTTGCGATATACTCCCAGCTTTTTGCCGCACGCGAGCACTTCGACCGAGTTATAGGTGACGTTGGCGCAACGCTCGTAAAAACTCACGGGAATGGCCAGCCCGAACTCCTTTGAAAGGGGCAAAAGGGCTTTGATAGCCTCGTTGCCGTTCACCTCGTCGGCGTAAGAAAAGTATTCGTAATTGCGCTCCTGACAAAAATACGGGCGTTCGAAAAGCTCGGGCAAAAGTACGGCGTTCGCCCCGATCCTCGCGCTCTCGCGCACGAACTCCGCCGCCTTTTCGACGTTGCTCTTTTTGTCTGCCGAACAGCTCATCTGCACGACCGAAAGTATCAATTTCCTCATATATATTCCTGTTTTTTAAATTTTTTGAATTAAATTTCCGCGCCGCTTGCGGTTGATTTTAAGTTAAATTCCCGCGCCATATGCAAAAATTTTGAGTTATGCCAACGCGCAACTTTAACGCTTGACGCCCGCTTTTGTTTTGCTTTGGGGTTGGGGGTCAGGATCGTTTTGCCGTGTTGCCGACGGCGGGTATCTGCTGAGTGAGGCAGTGGATATTTCCCCCGCCCGTCAAAATATCGCGGGTGTAAACGGGGATAATTTGCTTGCCTTTGAACGCCTTTTTGAGTATTCTGACCGCCGATTTGTCGCGCCTGTCGCCGAACTGCGGAACGAGCACGCCCGCGTTGCACACGTAAAAATTGACGTACGAGGCGGCAAGTTCGTCGCTTGCGGTGCGCTCGATTTCGCCCTCTTCGTAGGTGAAGCCGTTGAGTTCTTCGGCGGTGAACCGCACTTTTTTGGACGGCAAGGGCAATTTTATGACCTTTAACCCCGCATTTTTGAGAACGCGGGCGTTTTGGCGGCATCTTTTTGCCTGCTCACGTCCGCCGCCCCACGCGAGCGCGACGGCGTTTTGCGAGACGAAAGCGCACATATTATCGACATGTCCGTTGGTTTCGTCGCCTATTATCCCCCATGGAAGCCAAATCACTCTGTCCGCGCCGAGGAATTTTTTGAGCCGAAGCTCTATTTCGCCCTTGCTAAGGTCGGGATTTCTGCCGCGGGACAAAAGGCACTCTTCCGTGGTGAGGATCGTGCCCGCGCCGTTGGAATGGACAGAACCGCCCTCGAGCACGAACGGACGGGCTTCCACCCGCTCCGCGCCCGTCTTTTGTATGCAGAATGCGGCAAAGGCGTCGTCGCTTTTATAGTCGCGGTACAGCCCGTCGAAGTCGCCGCCCCAAGCGTTGAACTTCCAATCGACGCCCGCAAGATACGGCGAGGTGTCGGCTTGGACAGCCAAGAACGTGGGGGCGGTATCGCGCGCCCAACTGTCGTTGCAGGGGTACTGCCAAAGTTCGGCTTTGCCCTCGGAGATAAGCCCCTTAAACAGCTCGCCCGCCTCGGCGAATTTGCTCTGTGAGACGGCGATGAAAACGCGTTCGCCGCGGGATATGTGGCGGGCAATTTCGAAAAATGGCTTTTTGGCGAACTTGCCGCCATAGCACCAACTGCCCTCCCTTTCGGGGTATATCATGATAGTGCCGAAGTGCTCTTCCCACTCGGCGGGCATGCGCGCCTTCACGAAAGCCGTCCTTTGAAATCGGAGTAGTCGAAGCTCTTTATAAGCTCGTACTCCTCTCCCGTTTTTTTGGCGATCGCGGGCAAGGGCATGCCGTTGAAGGTGTTGTTTTTTACCATTGTGTAAATAGCCATATCGTCGAAGCGGAGCAAGTCTCCCTCTTCGAGGGGTCGGCAAAAAGAATAGTCGCCGATGACGTCGCCCGCAAGGCATGTGCGCGAGGAAAGGCGGTAGGTGTGCGCAAGCTCGCCCGCGCCCTTTGCGCCGTAAAGGGGCGGCATGTAGGGCATTTCAATAACGTCGGGCATGTGGCACTCCGCCGAACAGTCTAAAATCGCCGTAGTGATTCCGTTATTTACAAAGCCGAGCACGCGCGTATACAGATGACCCGCGTTGAGAGCGATCGCCTCGCCCGGTTCAAGATAAATTTCAAGGTCGTATTTTTTGCGAAGGCTCGTTATTACCTCTTCGAGAAGGGGCAGGTTGTAGCCCTCTTTGGTGATGTGATGCCCGCCGCCGAGGTTGAGCCATCTGATCGACGGCAGAGCGAGATATTTGCCGAACCGCTCTTCGAGGGCGCGCACGGTTGCGGCAAGCTCCTCCGCCCCCTGCTCGCACAGCGTGTGCATGTGAAAGCCGCTTATGTGTTTTAACACCCGCTCGTCGAACTGCTCCTTTGTTACGCCGAGGCGTGAACCGAAAGCGCAGGGATCGTAGATCGCGCTCTTTTGGGTGGAAAATTGCGGGTTGAGCCGAAGCCCCGGCTGTGCTTTTTTGGCGAGCGGGGCGAACTTAAATACTTCCGAAACCGAATTAAAGACTATGTGCGTGCAGATTTCGTCCAGCTCCGAAAACTCCTCTTTGAGATATGCGGGGCTGAAAACGCAGTTTTCGCCGCCCATTTCCTCGTGCGCGAGACGGGCTTCGTAGAGTCCGCTCGAAGCCGCGCCCGCAAGATAACCTCCTATGAGCTTATAGAAATGAAAGCACGAAAAAGCCTTTTGCGCGAGCAGTATTTTACAGCCCGCGCGCCTTTGCACGCCTTGCAACACTTTTAAGTTTTTTATAAGTTTTTGCTCGTCTATGACGTAGACGGGCGTGGGCAGGTCGTTTAATTTCATCGCTCTTTTTTTGAAGTTTCGTCGGGGGAAGGATCGCAAAATACGCCGTTGTTTAAAGAATATATGCGGTTAATTTGCAATTGGTTGGGGGATATATGCGGTTCAATTTAATTTTTTAGCCTTAAAAAAGGTCGCGCTGTTTTAAGTTCAAGCCGTTGAAAGGGTCGACTTGTTTTCGGCCGTAAAGGTCAGTCGACGGGCACGGGGTTTTCTTCGACGATCCACGGCAGTCCGAATTTGTTGAGGGCTTCCATAAAGGGATCGGGGTCGAACTCCTCGGCGTTGTACACGCCCGCCTTTTTCCAGACGCCCTTTATAACGAGCATCGCGCCTATCATTGCGGGCACGCCCGTAGTGTAGGAGATGGCTTGCGAGCCGACTTCTTTATAGCACTCCTGATGGTCGCAGACGTTGTAGATATATATCGATTTTTTGACGCCGTTTTTGTAGCCCGTGAAGATACAGCCTATGTTGGTCTTGCCCTTGGTGCGCGCGCCGAGGGTGGCGGGATCGGGCAAGAGGGCTTTTAAGAACTGTATGGGCACTATCTTTCCGCCCTCGAATTCGACGGGTTCGGTGGACAACATTCCCACGTCTTTAAGGCAGTTCATGTGCTGAATGTAGCTTTGACCGAAGGTCATGAAAAAGCGTATGCGCTTTACGCCCTTTACGTTCTTTGCAAGGCTTTCGATCTCCTCGTGGTGCAAAAGGTACATATCTTTTTTACCCACGCCCGCGAAGTTGTATTCCCTCTTTATTTCGAGGGGCTTTGTTTCGATCCACCTGCCGTTTTCCCAATACGAGCCGTTCGCCGATACTTCGCGGAGGTTTATTTCGGGGTTGAAGTTGGTCGCAAAGGCGTAGCCGTGATCGCCGCCGTTGCAGTCGAGAATGTCGATCGTTTCAATCGTATCGAAGTAGTGCTTTTGCGCGTAGGCGGTGAAAACCTGAGTTACCCCGGGGTCGAACCCCGAGCCGAGCAGAGCGCATATTCCCGCCTTTTTGAATTTTTCGAAGTACTCCCACTGGTAGGAATAGTCAAAGTATGCGGTGAAGCCCTTTTGCCTTACGCGCTCCTCGTAGCGGGAACGCCATGCGGGGTCGGCGGTGTCTTCGCACTCGTAGTTGGCGGTGTCGATGTAGTCGACTTTGCATTTGAGACAGGCTTCCATTATGGTGAGGTCCTGATAGGGAAGCGCGACATTGAGCACGGCTTGGGGCTTAAAAGAGCCGATGAGGGCCGTAAGCTCTTCCACGCTTTCGGCGTTGACGGTCGCGGTATATATGCGCGCCTTTGTCTTTGCGCTCATTTCGGCCTGCACGGCTTTGCACTTGCTCTCGGTGCGGCTGGCTATCATTATTTCGGTGAACACGTCGTCTGCCCGACAGCATTTTTTAATGGCGACCTGCGCCACTCCGCCGCAGCCTATTATCAAAATTTTCATTTTTCCTCCTCCGCTTGTTTTAAGATCTCCTCGACGTACTTGGGAAGCATAAACGCCCCGAGGTGTAAGTTGGTGGTGTAATACTGCGTATCTATTCCGCGGGCGTTCCACTTCTCCGCGTCGAAGTCCTTTAAGGGGTGATACTTTTTGCTTGCGAACCCGAAGAGCCAATAGCCCGAAGAGCACGTGGGAATGTGCGCCTGATAGACCTTTGACACGGGGAAGCACTTGAATACCTTGCGGTGCATTTTGCGGCACTCGGCTTCGTCCTCGGCGTAAAAGGGACTGCCGTGCTGATAGACCATTATGCCCTCGGAGTTGAGAGCCTTATAACAAGAACCGTAAAATTCCTTGGTGAACAGCCCCTCGGTAGGACCGAAAGGATCGGTGGAATCGTTTATGATCAGGTCGTATTCGCCCTCTTTGCCGCGAATGAACTTCAACCCGTCCTGAATGTAGAGGTTGACGCGGGGGTCGTTTAAGCCCTCCGCCGTTTCGGGGAAGAACTTGCGCGAGACGTAGACGAACATTTCGTCCTCTTCCACTACGTCGATACGCTCTATCTCGGGATAGCGGCAAAGCTCTTTGGCGACTCCGCCGTCGCCGCCGCCGATGACGAGCACTTTTTTGACGCACGGGTGAACCGCCATGGGCACGTGCGCGACCATTTCGTCATAGATAAATTCGTCGGCTTCGGAAAAGACTATCTCGCCGTCGAGCGAGATGAACTTGCCGAGGTCGTCGGAGTCGAATACGTCGACCTGCTGAATGTCGCTCTTTTCGGAGAACAGCTGTTTATTGACCCGTATGTTGAGCTTGACGTTGGGGGTGTGAATGTCTGAAAACCACATTTCCATAGTATTTTGACGTCCTTGTTGAAAGTGATGTTTTGGTTGAATGTATTTTAGAAGCGGGCGTTGCCCGCAGTGAAATTTTTTGCTACGCAAAAAGTGAAATTTTTGCCTCACGGCAAAAGTTGTGGTGGAGATTATTTGGAATTGAGGGGCGATTTCAAAGAGCAAGCACGGACCACGGGGGGATTATCTCGCTCAATCGAAGACGTTTCACGTCTTCTCAATCGGCTCGAAATGACAGTGGTTTAATGTAATCCGATAATATTAGAAGTGCTTGAACGAAGTAAATTGCAATTACGAAGTGAGAAACTTCGGAGATGCGAGTTATGCAAGGAGCGCGCGGATTTTGCGAAAGGAGTTTACAATGACGTAAATGACTGAGCAAAAACGCAAGCGCGACACCGCAGAACGAAGCATATACGAAGTTTGCGGGAGCTACTTAAGGACGTTGAGGCGTTCTACGGCAAAATCCTCAGTCCCCTGAATATTGCAGCCCTTTTGCTTGGCGTAAAAAATGTACTCCACTATGTCCTTGGTGACAAGTTCGCCCGGGGCAAGGATCGGTATCCCCGGGGGATAGCTCATTACAAACTCCGTGCAGATCTTGCCCTCGGCTTCACGTATGGGCAGTGAAACTTTTTCGGAATAAAACGCCTTGCGCGGGGGTACGGCAACTTTGGGAGCGACGTACTCCGCCGTCAACATTCCCGCCTTGTCGCGCTTGTACAAACGGCGTATGTCGTCGAGCGCACCCACAAGGCGTTCTATGTCCTGTATTCTGTCGCCTATCGAAACGTACGCAAGTATGTTCGAAATATCGCCGAACTCTATCTGAATGTTGTACTCGTCGCGGAGAATGTCGTACACCTCTATCCCCGCAAGCCCCAGATCGCGGGTGTACACGGCGAGTTTTGTAACGTCGAAATCGTAGACCGACGTGCCGTTTACAAGTTCCTTGCCGAACGCGTACCAATCGCCCAGACAGTTTATCTCCTCGCGGGCGTAGCTGGCAAGTTCTATTACTTTCGAACAGAACTTTTCGCCGTTCAACGCAAGGTTGCGCCTTGAAATGTCGAGGCTTGCCATAAGCAAATAGCTTGCCGAAGTCGTCTGCGTGAGGTTGATTATCTGACGAACGTAGTCGGAATTGACCGTGTTGTTCAAAAGCAAAAGGGAGCTTTGGGTGAGGCTTCCCCCCGACTTGTGCATGGAAACGGCGGACATATCCGCCCCCGCTTCCATTGCCGATACGGGCAGACTTTTGCTGAACGAAAAGTGCGTGCCGTGGGCTTCGTCGACGAGCACTTTCATGTTGTGCGCGTGGGCTAACGCAACTATCGACTTCAAGTCGGAACAAATGCCGTAGTATGTGGGGTTATTGACGAACACGGCGACGGCGTCGGGGTTGTCCGCGACCGCCTGTTCGAGCTTTTTGGGTTCCATACCGAGGGATATGCCAAGGCGGTTTTCGACCTCGGGGTTGACGTATACGGGCACTGCGCCGCTTATTATAAGGGCGTTTATCACGCTTTTATGGACGTTTCGGGGCATTATTATCTTGTCGCCCTCTTTGCAGACCGACAGGATCATGCTTTGAACCGCCGACGTCGTGCCGCCGACCATGAAAAATGAGTGCGCCGCGCCGAACGCTTCCGCCGCCAAGTCCTCTGCCTCGCGTATGACCGACGAGGGGTGACACAGATCGTCGAGCGGCTTCATCGAGTTGACGTCGATGCCTACGCACTTTTCGCCCAAAAGCTGAACAAGCTCGGGGTTGCCGCGCCCGCGCTTGTGACCGGGCACGTCGAAGGGCACTACTCTCATTTTGCGGAATCGCTCCAACGCCTCGTAAAGGGGCGCGCGCATCTGATCGCTCATATCTTTCCTCTTGCGTTTTTATTGAAAAGTCGGGGGTAAGGATCGTGAAAAATCAATGGTTCTTGAAAATAAATCGGGTCCTTATAAATTGACGGTTCTTGAAAATTAAAGGTTCTTGCGACAAAAATTCAAGGGCTTTCAAAAAAATAAAGACGGCTGAAAAGACCGTCTTGTGACAATTCGCGGGGTTGACCTTTGGGAATTTCGGTGGGTTGGACTTTTACAGAGCGTACAAATACCTGCTGTTATTGACCGTTTCACAAGTGACCTTTTGGCTTTGATTATAAAGTAATCAACTTAAAAAACCGAGCTTTTGGCTCTATCAATAATGCGGCGGTGCGCCGCTCAATATTTGCATGGACTCTTAAAAGCCATACTCGACTAAAAGTATATACTATGCGCGAATTTTTGTCAATTGTTTTTGTTTTGCATTTTTGAAAGATTGATTTGGGGGGTGAGCGGGGGGGTTGAGGGCGGCGAGGTTGGGGGGCGAGGTGAGGTGAAGAGCGCAATTAAGGGCGGGGTGAAATTTTTGCCTGCGGCAAAAGTTAAATTTTCGCTACGCGAAAGTGAAATTTGCGGCGTTCCGCCGCAAGTGAAATTTTTGCCTACGGCAAAAGTTGTGGTGAACATTATTTGAAACGCACCCCCTCAGTCCGCTTCGCGGACAGCTCCCCCTCGTAAACGAAGGGGCGCGAATGGGGAGTTTAGGGCGTTCGGTTGTCTTTGCAATTACGAAGTGAGAAAGTTCGAAGAAGCAAGTTATGCAAGGAAAGCGAGGAAAACCCGAAGGAGCTTACAATGACGTAAGTGACTGAGGGTTGCCGCAGCTTGACACAGCAGAACGCCGCTTATTCGGGCTTTTCGGCAGTTAAAAAGGCGGAGATTCGGTTCATAACCTCCCCATCCTCCTCAGTTGCGGCGGCATAGTCGAATGACGAGAAAAAGTCGGGGGCGGTTTCGCCCGTTCTGAGTTTGGCGAGCGCGCCCGTAAGGCGGGCAAGCTGCTCCTCGGCGCGGACGGTGTTATAGGGGTTGTGCCTCTTCTCCTCGCAGAAAAGTTTGGTTATGTTCCCGCCCTCGGCTTTCGTAAACGCCGAATTTTCGGGGGGAACGTCGCCGTCCTTGCCGCCGTAGACAAGCAGAACGGGAACGCCGCACTTTTCCGCGCTCTTTGCCGCGCTTCTGCCGCGCACGACTATCTTTACGAACGGCGACAGCATTGCGGAGACTGCCTTGGGAACCATTGAGGAAAGAACGTTGAGCACGGTGTCTGCGGGGCTGTCGGGCGCGGATATGGCGACCACGCTCGAGAGCTTTGCGCCCGTTGCACCCGTTGCGCCCTCGGCGTTCGCCCCGTTTTTATCGCTCTTTTTTGTCGCCGCTTCCGCCGCGGTGAGCGCGGCATAACCGCCCCAGCTGTGCCCGATAAGGCATATATCTCTATATTTTTGAAGTCCCGCGGCGTAGTTCAACGCTTCGAGCGCGCCCTCCGTCCCGCCGTAAAGACCCCTTATGCTCTTTCCGTCGGAAAGCCCGCAACCGCCGTAATCGACGGCGAGCACGTCGAAGCCCTTGCCGCAAAAATACGCTATCTCGGTGGTGTACGCTATGTGCCCCGGTCCCATTCCGTGGCAGAACACGGCGAGCCTGCCGTTGCGCTCAACCCCCTCTTTGGAGTACAAAAAGCCGCGGAGCGCGCCGCCCTTGCGGGGTATTTCCACCTCTTCCGCTTTAAGCGAAAAATCTTCGGCGGTAAAGTACTTCAACAAGGGGTTTTTATCGCAACGCGAACCGAATGCCTTTTTGTTGATAAACGCGGCAAAGATAAAGCCCGCCGCTATATAAAGTATTAAAATTCCCCCGATAACGCCGAGGGCAATATACAATGCTGTCATAGAAATTTAAATATATATTGATATTTTTGCTTGTTTTGGGGATAGTTCATAAAATTGCGGGGCGGCGAAACGCCGCCCCGCAAATCGGTTCAAATAACTTATACTATATACTTGTCGTCGAGGGCGGGAGCGGAATCTATCTCGGCTTTCTTCTCTTCGTAGCCCTTTTTGCCGAGGAGCGCGAACGTCGCCTTTTTGCCGTTTTCGACGCCGGGCTGGTTGAACGTGTTTATGTTGAGCATTGCGCCCGCATACGCCGTTTGAAGTTCGAGCATAAACATAAGCTCGCCGAGGGTGAACGCGTTTACTTCGGGCATATTGATGGTGTAATTCATTCTGCCCGCACGCATGAGCGCGTATGCCGTCGCCTTGTTTTCAGCCTGAATAAGCTCCTGCATGGTGTGCCCGCCGAGGAAGCCTACGTCGGGTATGTCCTCGCAACCGTGCGCTATGGGCATTTCGGTGGCGTACTTCTGCACGGAGATAAAGGTTATTACCTTGTCGAAAGGTCCTTCGATATAGAGCTGGACCTGCGAGTGCTGGTCGGTAACGCCGAGGCTCTTTACGGGCGTTGTGCCCGCGTTGACGGTGTTGCCCGCGTAATCGGTCGCCTTGCCGAGCGATTCAGCCCAGAGCTGGCAGTACCAATCCGCCATGAGTTTGAGGTTGTCGGAATAGGGCATGAGCACGTTGATGTTTTTGCCCTGCTGCATGGTTATGTATTGAAGCGCGGCGCACGCGAGCGCGGGGTTCTTCTGAACGGAAGCCTTCGAGCAAAGGCTGTCCATGTAAGCCGCTCCCGCAAGCATTGCCTTTATGTCTATCCCGAGCACTGCGGCGGGAAGAAGTCCCACGGGGCAAAGCTCCGAGAACCTGCCGCCCACGCCGTCGGGGAGAACGTATTTTTTGAACTTGCCGCCGAACGCCCGATCTATCTTGATGAGGTTGCCGCGCGACGCGTCGGTGGTGAAGATGATATTGTCGGGAAGGTTTACCCCTTTCTTCTGCAATATGTCGGCTATGATGAGGTACTGCGTCATGGTCTCGCTCGTCGCGCCCGACTTGGATATTACGTTAAAGCACGTCTTTTCGGGTTCGATAATATCGAGCAAAGCCGCCATTCTGACGGGGTCGACGTTGTCCTCGACGTAGAACTTGGGACCGCCCCTCTTCCCTTGGGGAAGTTCGTTGTAATGAAGATGTTTAAGGGCGTTGAACACCATTATGGGACCGAGCGCACTGCCGCCTATGCCGAGCACTACGAAGTACTTGAACTGCTTTCTTACGCGCTTGGCGGTGGCGATTATGTCGTCGACTATCTCCGTCTGGTTGTAGGGAAGCTCCGTCCAGCCCATGTACAGGTCGTCCCTGCCGCGGTTCGCCTGAACGTAATCGAACGCTTCCTGCGCCTTGTCCTTAACGGCGCGAAGCTCCGCGTCGGTTATTCCCTTGTCTCCGAGCGATTTAGCCATCATATAGTTATAATCGACCGTCACGCGCATGTTGTTGCGCCATTCTCTTGTTTTATATCCCATTTTTTCCTCCATTTATTGCTTTTGCAATATTTTCCATACTTGATATTATACCTTAACGCAAGGCGTTAGTCAATAGCGGCGGGAAAATTTAACGTTAAAATTTTATCGGGCAAAATCAACCGACAAATTTCCGTGCAAAAAATTTTGCACGCGCGCGGTTTTTTATTGCAAAAACATAAGTTTATATGTTATAATTTTTTTATGTCTTACGAACTCACGCGCGACCAGCTCGAAGCCGAAAACAAAATAGTTGAATTTTTTAAGTCCGACAGACAGATATTCGTGCTTGCGGGCTATGCGGGCACGGGCAAGACCACCCTTCTTAAACGCGTTGTGTGCGAGACTCTCAAACTTGTGCCCGGGCAGACGTGCGCCTTTGTTACGCCCACGGGCAAGGCGGCTACGGTGCTCATTCGCGCGGGCGTTCCCGCCACTACTCTGCACAGGCTCATCTATCAGTCCATTACCGTCGAAGAGGAAATAGAAGTAAACGGAAAAAAGATAAAGGTCGAAAAGTTGCGGTTCAAACGCAGAGAGAGCATCGACAGCGCGGTAAAGCTCATAGTGCTCGACGAGGCGTCGATGGTTTCGGATTCGGTGCTGTGGGATCTGGCGGAGTTCGGGGTGAAGTTACTCCTCTGCGGCGACAACGCACAGCTGCCGCCCGTCGAGGGGCTTAACAATTACTTAAAATCGCCCGACTTCACTTTGACCGAAATAGTGCGCCAACAGCTCGGCAACCCCGTTATTATGCTCTCGGAAAGGGCGCGGCGGGGGGAATACATAGGCTTTGGAAATTACGGCAACGTGCTGGTGACGGGCAAGCGGTATTTTACGGGCGAAAGGCGCAGGCGCGCGCTTCTTGCCGCCGACCAGATAATATGCGGAATAAACAAGACGAGGGCGCAGATAAACGCCGAAGTGCGCGGATACCTCGGCTTTTCAGAACTGCCGCAGACGGGCGATAAGCTCATTTGCACGCTCAACAATTGGGAGACGTTCATCGACGAAGAAATGCGGTTCAACCTTGTAAACGGCATTATAGGCACCGTTTACAACCCCTTTTACGAGAGTTTGCGGGGGATAGGCTTTATGCAGTTCAAGCCCGATTTTCTGAACGCTGCCTGCCCCGAGGCGTTGCCCTTCGATACGGGGATATTTACGGACGGGGAGTACCGTTACAAGCGGAGCGATTACTTTGAAAAGTTCGACGAGAGCGGCGAAGCCGTGGGGGCGTTTACGCTAAACCGCTTCGAGTACGGCTATTGCATATCCTGTCACAAGGCGCAGGGGTCGGAGTTTGACAACGCGATCGTCTTTGACGAGAGTTACGCCTTTAAGGAAGATTCGGCGCGCTGGCTTTACACGGCGATCACCCGCGCCAAAAAGAATCTTGTTATTTTAAGGTGAGAAGCAAATACGTCAAAAAACGCGTTCAAAAACTTGAAAAACGGCGGGGAAAGATTTATAATTATTACGATTTAATTTTTTCGGAGGCGTGATATGCAAGAGCAACTTGCGTCGGATTTCGACGCGTTCAAAGTCAAAGAACAAATCGCAGAGTGGATACGCGCGTACTTTGAGGAAAACGGCAAAAACTGCAACGCCGTTATAGGTATATCGGGCGGTAAAGATTCATCGGTATGCGCCACACTGTTGTGCGAAGCCCTCGGCAAAGACAGGGTTCTGGGCGTACTTATGCCGCAGGGGGTTCAACACGATATCGACGTCGCCGAAGCCCTTGCCGACCACCTTGGAATACGCAGGATAACCATCAATATCGCTGGCGTTTACGACAGCCTTAAAACCGCCATGCGGGACGGCGGGATCGACGGCGCGAGCCTTTCTTCGAACAAGGTTTTTTATTCGAACACGCCCGCGCGCATACGCATGACCCTGCTCTACGGCGTTTCCGCGCTCAATAACGGAAGGGTCGCCAACACGTGCAACCGCTCCGAGGACTACGTGGGCTATTCCACCAAATTCGGCGACGCGGCGGGCGATTTCAGTCCGCTGAGCGGGCTGACCGTGACCGAGGTGAAAAAGCTCGGCTACGCGCTGGGGTTGCCCCGCAAGTTCATCGAAAAGACCCCCGAGGACGGGCTTTCGGGCAAGACGGACGAGGATAACCTCGGCTTTACCTACGCCGTGCTCGACAGATACATACTCACGGGCGAGATCGACGATTTGGAGACAAAGCGCAAAATCGACGATATGCACGCGCGCAACCTGCACAAGCTGTTGCCCATGCCTTCGTTCGTGAAGAAATAAATTTTTCAGCGTGAACCCGCGTGCGCGCCCCGCCGACTTTGCAAGTCGGCGGGGCGCGCCCGCGCTTTGCGCGGGAACGCTTTTCACTCCTTAAACTTTATTTCTCTGGGGTTGGAGTAGGTCTTTTTCGCGCGCTTCTTTTCGACTATGTAATAAATAGGCTCGGGCTTAGGCTCGGGCTTCTTCTCTTCCTCGGGCGGCTTTTTCTGCGCAAGCAATCCGAGGTATGCAAGTTTTATAAAATGCACCAGAATAAAACAACCCAAAAACGTCAATACAAGGTATAAAATTCCCATAAACATACCGTCGATTTTACAGCTCTTTCTACATAAAAAATTGATATATATTGATATTTTTTGGGAGATTTCGCAGAAATTATGGAAAACAACGACCACAACAATATAAACGATTACGCAAAACTGAGCGAAGAAGAACGCGAACTTTACAAACAGTTCAAACACAAACTCACCATGCAGTCCGCCCGCGCGCAGATAAAGAAGCTCGAATACAACTTAGCCGACATAACCGCGGGGCTTTCAGCCTTAAAGACCGCCTGTTCCGACGCTTCGAACCTTGCGCTGGGCGGCATATGCGTTGCGCCGTCGTTCGTAAAGCCGTGCGCCGTCTTTCTCGGCTCAGCCTCGAACCGCAAGAGCGCGCTCGTCGCGTGCATAAGCTACCCCAACGGCGGAGACACGACCGACATAAAAGTCAAAGCCGTCAAGCGCGCGATAAAGGACGGCGCGGACGAGGTGGAAGTTACCGCCCCCATTGCGCAGATACGCGACGGCAATTTCAGCTACGTCAAGCGCGAGTTCAAAAAACTGCGTTCAGCGGCTAAAAAGCGTTCGCTGAGAATATCCGCAGAGTGCGAACTTCTTACAAAACACGAGCTTATGCGCCTTTGCATGCTTGCGGCGGATTGCAGGATAAACTCGGTAAAGGCGGCTTCGGGCGCGTACGGAAGCGACGAAATGCAGGTAATTGCCGACGTGCGCAGCGCGGTCAAGGACAAGTGCACGATAAAGGCGGAGGGTATTTCGAACGTCGCCCAGCTCTCCGCGGCGGTCGATATGGGCGCGGGCGTCGTGGGCTGTAAGAACGCCCCCGCAATGGCGCGGTATATTCTCGCCACCGCCGAAAACGACGCAATGTAACGGCAAAACATTCGGGTTTGAACGGCGAGAGGTTTGGGGCGAATTTTGTTGACATTCGCGCGCAAACTTACTATAATTTATGGCGTAAATATTTTTTTAGGAGTTTATTGCTATGAATAAAATGTCCGTTAAAGACCTTAAAGATCTCAAAGGCAAAAAAGTGCTGGTGCGTTGCGACTTCAACGTGCCTATGAAAGACGGCGTTATTACCGACGAAAACAGAATCATCGGCGCGCTCCCCACTATCAAGTACCTGCTCGACAAGGGCGCGAAAGTCACCCTTTGCTCGCATATGGGCAAGCCCCACTCCATCTTCTCCGCCGAAGTCAAACTCAACAAAAAAGACCAGAAGAAGGTCGACGCGGGCGAGGCTACCAAAGAGGATATTATCGCAAAAGCCAAAAAGGACGAACCTAAAAAACTCACCCTTGCGCCCGTTGCGGCAAGACTCAACGAGCTCCTCGGCGGGAAAGTTACGTTCGCTCACGACGTTATAGGCGACGACGCGAAGAAAAAGCGCGACGCCCTTAAAGACGGCGAAGCCGTACTTCTTGAAAATCTCCGCTTCCACTGGGAAGAAGAAAAGCGCGACGAGGGCTTTTGCAAGGCTCTTGCCTACGATGCCGAAATATATGTGAACGACGCGTTCGGCACGGCTCACCGTTCCCACGCCTCCACCGCCGCTATCGTTGAGTACGGCATTATAAAAACCGCCGTGTGCGGCTTCCTCATCGAAAAAGAACTTTCGGTCATGGCGGACACACTCGAGAACCCCCGCCGCCCGTTCGTGGCTATACTCGGCGGGGCGAAAGTTGCCGACAAACTCAACGTTATTTCGAACCTTTTGGAGAAGTGCGATACCCTTATCATAGGCGGCGGCATGGCTTACACCTTCCTCAAAGCAAAGGGCTGCGAGGTTGGGACTTCTCTGCTCGACGAGGAGAAAATCGACTACTGCAAGCAGATGATCGAAAAGGCGGAAAAGTTGGGCAAGGAGCTTGTTTTGCCCGTAGACACCGTTGTGACCTCGGCGTTCCCCGACCCCATCGACGCCGAAATTGCCGTTGAGACCGTGCCCGCCGATAAAATTCCCGCAGATAAAATGGGAATGGATATAGGCGAAAAGACGCGCGAGCTTTACGCAAGCAAAATCAAAAACGCCAAGTCGGTTATATGGAACGGACCTATGGGCGTGTTCGAGAACCCCACTCTTGCAAAGGGAACGATAGCCGTTGCGCAGGCTCTTGCCGACGTTTACGGAAAGTGCACCACCATTATCGGCGGCGGCGACTCGGCGGCGGCCGTGCAACAGCTTGGCTTTGCCGACAAGATGACCCATATCTCGACGGGCGGCGGGGCTTCGCTCGAACTGTTCGAGGGCAAGGTCCTCCCCGGCATCGCCTGCCTTAACGAGAAGAAGTAAACCGCGTGCGGAGCTTTATTAAGGCTTTCACGCAAAACCTCGAAAGTAACGGCCGAACCTGCGCCGAAAAACTTTGATAAATTTATATAAATGTTGTAACAGAATAAATGTTGTAACAGATTTAAGAACCCCCCGCGCGGCTGTGCCGCGCGGGGGGTTACGTTATTATGGGAAAATTACGTTATTATGGAAAAACACGCTTTATTATTTATCTTGATTATTTATAATGTTTGATTATTTATAATTCGCGTTTGATTATTTACAACATAAAAGCGCGAGGGGAATTACCAAGCACAACGCCACAAGCAATACCAAAAACACGCCCAGCGTAACTGCCTTTCTCTTATTTACCCCCGAAGTTAATTTATCAACGGCTTCGGGGTCGGCATCGGGGCTGTTGCTTTCGAGCACTACCGTCCATTTATACGAAGTGAAAGTCCTGCCCAACTCAGAACCTTTGGATACGCTTACAACTTTCCAGCCGTACTCGCCGAATTTTTCGAGATATCCCGCAAGTTCATTTTGGCTGGCACGGATATTGACAACTTTCTGCATTTTTTCTCTCCTTTTTTCTATGGTAGTATTTTATCCTACTTTATCCTATTTGTCAAGCACAAATAGGATTTTTAGTATAATTTATTACAAGGAGAAAGAAAATGAGACCGTTAAAAGAAAAGATAAGCATTACAATCGATTCCGACTTGCTCAACGAACTGAAAGT
Source organism: uncultured Clostridia bacterium (assembly GCA_947629515.1). Lineage (GTDB taxonomy): Bacteria > Bacillota > Clostridia > Christensenellales > Borkfalkiaceae > Coproplasma. The sequence goes on along the minus strand of CANRDY010000021.1, from coordinate 3,231 downwards.
AGAAGCCGAAAAAGACGACAGGTCGCTTTCACAATTCATCAATCTCGTTTTACGGAAATATATCAAATCGAAAAAGGACGATTGAACGCGGCGCATTTTTGCGCCGTATTTTTTTATTTTCTCCGTTCAGTCAATTGCAATTAATTACAAAACGTGTTATAATATCCGCGAATAAAATCGAGGAGTATGTTATGAGCAGAAAACCCTTTATTGCGGGCAACTGGAAAATGAATATGACGGCTAAAACGGGCGCGGAGCTTATCGAAAAGCTCAAACCCCTTGTCAAAGACGCCGACTGCGACGTGGCGTTGTGCGTTCCCGCCATTTTGATCCCCGAAATGGTCAAGGCTGCCGAGGGCAGTAATATCGCCATCGGCGCGGAAAATGTACACTGGGCGCCGAGCGGGGCGTACACGGGCGAAATTTCAGCCGAAATGCTGAAAGAGTACGGCGTGAAATACGTCATTGTGGGGCACAGCGAAAGGCGGCAGTACTTCGGCGAGACCGACGAAAGCGTGAACATGCGCGCGCAAGCCGCCCTTAAAGCGGGGCTTACCCCCATTATATGCGTCGGCGAAATGCTTGAAGAGCGCGAAACGGGCAAGACCAACAAGGTGCTTACGCGCCAGCTCACCGTGGGCTTGGGCGGCATTGACGACATCACAAAGTGCGTTATCGCCTACGAGCCCGTGTGGGCGATCGGCACGGGAAAAACGGCGACCGACGAGCAAGCCGAAGAGACCATTGCGTTCATCAGAAAGAAAATAGGCGAACTGTTCTGCCCCATGTGCGCCGAGAAAGTTATAATTCAATACGGCGGTTCGATGAACGCGGGCAACTGCAAGGGGCTTATGGCTCAGCCGAATATCGACGGCGGGCTTATCGGCGGGGCTTCGCTCAAAACCGACTTCGCCACAATTGTCAATTACAACAAGTAATTGAGCTATAATAAGTAATTTAACGCAAAAGCATTTGCGATTTATAACGCGTGCGATTTATAACGCGAAATTTAAAGTATATTAACGTAAAAGTTGCGGTAAACGTTACCAAAAAAATTTTTGAGAATAGTTTTTAAGGTGTGATATGGCAAAAAAAATTCCCTATGCGATAATCATTATGGACGGCTACGGACTTGCGCCCGCCGCCCCCGGCAACTGCATTGCCATCGACGGCAGTAAAAACGTGCGCGGGCTGATTGAAGAATACCCCTCCTCCCGCCTTGGCGCAAGCGGGTTGAGCGTGGGACTTCCCGACGGTCAGATGGGCAATTCGGAAGTCGGGCACCTCAATATCGGCGCGGGCAGGATAGTTTATCAGGACCTCACCAAAATTTCCAAAGCCATACAGGACGGTGATTTTTTTGAAAATCCCGCGCTCGTCAAGGCGATGGATTCGGCAAAGAACAACGGCAAAAAACTGCACTTGTACGGACTGCTCGGACCGGGCGGCGTGCACAGCCACACCGACCACCTTTACGCGCTTTTGAAAATGGCGAAGGATCGCGGGCTGGACGAGGCGTATGTGCACTGCTTTATGGACGGCAGAGACACTTCCCCCACTTCCGGCAAGGAATATGTTGAGAAGTTGCAGGAAGTTATAAAGAACCTCGGGTTCGGGAAGATAGCTTCCCTCTGCGGGCGATACTACGCCATGGACCGCGACAACAATTGGGACAGGATCGAAAAGGCGTACGATATGCTTACCATCGGCGAGGGCAAGCGGGCGTGCGATCCCGTGAACGCGCTCGAAGAGAGCTATGCGGCGGGGGTCACGGACGAATTTGTACTTCCCACAAAAATTTATGAAAACGGCAAGCCGTTGGGGCTGTTGGAGCAGGGCGACAGCGTGATCTGCTTCAACTTCCGCCCCGACAGAGCAAGGCAGATAACGAGGGCGGTTTCGCAGGAAAAGTTTGTCGTTCCCAAGGGCACGGCGTTCGAGAGAAAGACGGGCTTTTTGAACCCCGTTTACGTGTGCTTCACCGTGTACGACGCGGAGTTCGAGGGCGTGGAAATTGCCTTCCCCAAGACCAAACTCGACAACACGTTGGGGGAATATCTTGCAAAGTGCGGCAAAACTCAACTGCGGATAGCAGAAACAGAGAAATACGCGCATGTGACGTTCTTTTTCAACGGCGGCGTAGAAGCCCCGAACCAAGGCGAAACGCGCGATCTTATTCCCTCGCCGAAAGTTGCGACATACGACTTACAACCCGAGATGAGCGCGTACCTTGTGACCGACAAGGTGCTTGAAGAGCTTGACAGCGGCAAGTTTGACGTGATGATACTCAACTTTGCGAACTGCGACATGGTGGGGCATACGGGCGTTATTCCCGCCGCGGTGAAAGCCGTGCACACCGTTGACGAGTGCGTGAAGAAAGTTGTGGATAAGATACTTGCCATGGGCGGGGCGGCGCTTTTGACCGCCGACCACGGCAACGCCGACAAACTTTTGAGCGACGACGGAACGCCCTTTACGGCGCATACCACAAACCCCGTGCCCGTTGTGCTTATTTCGGATAAGCTGAAAGGCGTTAAGTTGCGCGACGACGGTATTCTTGCCGACCTTGCGCCCACGCTTTTGACGGTGATGGGCTTGCCCGTTCCCAAAGAAATGACGGGAAAAAGTTTGATCGTGGGGTAAATAGAAGAAAAGAAAAAGATGCCGCGCGGGCTGTTCAACGCGAGGCGGCGGGGCGGTTACGCCCCGCCGCACTTCTAATAATAATCTGTCACCCTGAGCAAGCGAAGCGCGTCGAACGGGTCTATTCCGCAGTATAGCGGAGCTTTTATAAGGTGGTTATTATTTGGAAGTGATAACGCGTTTCAAACAACCCCGAGCAGACCACGGGGGGATTCTCTCACTTAATCGAACCCGCTTCGCGGGCTTCTCATAGCGTTCGAAATGACAGTGCCTTAATGCGTTCCGTTATTATTAGAAATAGCCGCGCGGGCGTTGGAACGCCCGCGCGCGAACAGTGCCATAAAGTACTACGTTATTAATTAAAACGCACCCCCTCAGTCTGTTACACAGACAGCTCCCCCTCGTAAACGAAGGGGAGCGAATTGTAAAAAAATTATTTCTTTGAAGGGGAGCGAATTTAATATCTATTTACAACAAAGTTACAAGATAATTAAACCGTCTGTTGGGATAAATCGGGGAAAGGGGTGTCGCGGATAACGCGCTTTATTAAACCCTTTTCAATAAGTTCCACTATGCCCTCGTACGGCA
>CANRDY010000020.1 GCA_947629515.1 uncultured Clostridia bacterium | reverse complement strand
ATATTTTTCCACCCAGAAGAAGGCGGAGGCTATGAGGAAGTTGGAGACCTCCTTTTTGCCCAGATCGAACGCCTTTGAGCTTAGTGCCGTACATTGTGCCCACCTGCGAGCGCAAGCCCTTGCCGAGATCCTCAAGCCCCGCGCCTATCGCAAGCCCGTCCTCCGAAAACGCGCTCTGCGTTCTGCCGTAGACTATTTGCAGGAACAATTCGCGCATTGCGGTGTTGATGGCGTCGCACACGAGGTCTGTGTTCAGAGCTTCGAGAATGGTCTTGCCGGGCAGTATCTCTGCCGCCATGGCGGCGGAGTGAGTCATACCAGAACAGCCGATCGTCTCTACGAGAGCTTCTTCGATAATACCGTCTTTAACGTTCAGCGAAAGTTTGCACGCACCCTGTTGGGGAGCGCACCAGCCTATGCCGTGCGTAAAGCCCTTGATATCCTTGATTTCCTTTGCCTGAATCCACAAGCCCTCTTCGGGAATGGGGGCGGGACCGTGTTCGAACTTACCGGAAACGCCCTTGGCAACGCAAATCATATTTTCAACGTCCTTAGAATATTGCATTACAATTCCTCCGATATTTATTTGCCGAAATAATTATAACACACGGTTTTTTTTAATTCAACAACCAAACGGCAAATTTTAATAAATTTTTGTGACTGAACGGTATTTTTTGTTTACGAGGGGTCAAAATGTAGTATAATTAAATTGAAATGATTTGTCAGCACTGCAAAAAAAATACCGCAACGCTCAACTATGTTGAGATTATAAACGGCAAAAAGTTCGAAAGTCACCTTTGCGAATACTGCTACGCCGAACTCTACGGCGACCTTGCCTCGAAAGCCAACAACGACTTATGGGCAGGTCTTTTCGGCGACGGACCCGAAAGGGTGAAGAAGTGCCCCGTGTGCGGCACTACTTATTCCGACTACGAAAGAACGGGGCTTTTGGGCTGCGCCAGCTGTTACGACGTTTTCAAAGAAGACCTGCTTCCGTCGATACGCCGCATACAGGGCAAGGTAACGCACGTCGGAAAGACGGGCGAAAACAACGACGAGTTCGGCTTGCACCGCAAACTCAAAATTCTTCAGGAAGAACTTGAAAAGGCTCTGCGCGAGAAGAGGTATCTCGACGCCGACCGCCTCAACAAGCAGATAAAGGAGATAAACGTCAAATTGTACGGGGGAAACGGTTGATATGAACAGCGTAGAAAGCACGGTCGTTTCGACCCGAGTCCGCCTTGCGAGGAATATCGAGGGCTATCCTTTCCCCTCGCACCTCAAAGACGAAAAACAGGCAAAGGAGATAATCCGCCTTGTCTCGTCCGCGCTGTCGCGGCTTGACGTTTTTCAGCTCTTTTATATGGACGCCATAAGCGAAGAGGAAGCTCTTTCGCTCAAAGAAAACCACCTTATTTCGCCCAACCTCATAAAGAACAGACGTTGTTCGGCGGCGTTGATAAATCGCGAAGAGAGCGTTTCGGTTATGATAAACGAAGAGGACCACTTGCGCGAACAGTGCATAGTCAAGGGTTTGGACTTAAAGCTCGCCTACGACACTATGAGCGAGATAGATAACCGCATTTCACGCTCGATGAAGTTCGCTTACGACGAACAGCTCGGCTTTTTAACGGCTTGTCCCACCAACCTCGGCACGGGGTTGCGGGCTTCGGTCATGCTATTTCTGCCCGCTCTTACCATAAGGGGGCTTATGCCCAAAGTCGTGCGCAGTATATCGCGGCTCGGGCTTACAGTCCGCGGCGTGTACGGCGAGGGGAGCGAAGCCGAGGGCTATATGTACCAGATAAGCAACGAGGTCACCCTCGGCGTTTCCGAAGAGGAAATACTCTCGCAGGTCGACGAAGTCGTCAACAAGGTCTGCCGCCTCGAAGAAAACGAGCGCGAAGCCCTTAAAACCTGCCCGCAGTCGCTCGACATAAAGGACGAATGCCTGCGCTCGTTCGGCATATTGACCAACTGCGCAAAGCTCTCTACGGGCGAGCTTATCAAACTTGCCGCGTGCGTAAAGCTCGGCGCGTGCCTCGGCTATATAGCCGTTCCCGACGTCTCGGCGGTGGACGAGCTTGTCATAAAAATGCGCGCATCCAACATCACGCGCGACGCGGGGCGCGTCCTCACACCCGAGGAACGCGATGCGTATCGGGCGGTCTACGTCTCGGAACACCTCAAAAAAATGGTCGGGTAGTTCCCGTATACGAACCGCGCAAAAGGGTTAAAACAAGCGGGTTCATATTAAAGGCGACAGCCTTAACTTAAAAAGGCGTTTGCGCCTTGAAAAAACTCATAAAAGAGGAGGAAAAACAACATGGATTCGAATTTCGATAAATTCAGCGACAACTTACAACTTGTAATGTCGATAGCCGAAGAAACGGCGGAGGTATACGGCACGCCCTATATAGGCAGCGAGCACCTTGTGCTGGCAATGCTCAACTGTTACGGCTGCACGGCTCAGCGGTTTTTGGCGGCGTGCAACGTCAGCGAGCCCGAATACAGGGCGTATTTCGCCCGTTCGGTCGATAAAAATTCCAACATAAAGGGCTACACCCCGCGCACCAAGCACATGATTGAACGCGCGATAGAGGTCTCAGTGGACTTCAACGGTGAGGAATCCCTTGTGGGAACCGAGCACATGTTGCTTGCCATAATGTCCTTTGACTGTCTTGCAATGCGCATATTCCGCGCAATGGGCGTGAACTACAACGAACTTGCAAGCAAGCTCGAGCTTATGCTGGGCAGCGGCGGAGCTTCGAACGACCAAAAGACCATGGACGATATAGAAGACTTTTTCGGCGGCAACTCGTCGCAAGTCAATAAAAAAGCCGACAAGTCCGCCAACCGTTCGCCGATAGGCAAGCAGCTCTCTTCATACGGCACGGATCTCACGCAAAAGGCGCGCGAGGGCAAAATAGACCCCGTAATAGGCAGAAGCAAAGAGATAGAAAAGATAATTCAGGTTCTTTCGCGCCGAACCAAAAACAACCCCGTGCTCGTAGGCGAACCGGGCGTAGGCAAGTCGGCGGTGGTAGAGGGGCTTGCGCAGGCGATAGTAAAGAACGAAGTCCCCGACATGCTCAAAGGCAAAACCGTCTTTTCGATGGATCTTGCGGGAATGTTGGCGGGCACCAAATACAGGGGCGACTTTGAGGAACGCCTTAAAAACGCCATCGAATTTATTAAAAACGACGGGAATATCATACTTTTCATCGATGAAATTCACCAGATAGTCGGCGCGGGAACGGGCGGAGAAGGCAACCTTGACGCGGCTAACATATTAAAACCCATGCTTGCCCGCGGCGAGTTACAGACGATCGGCGCGACCACGCTCGAAGAATACCGCAAATATATCGAAAAGGACGCCGCACTCGAAAGGCGGTTCACGCCCGTTCAGGTCGACGAACCTAACGTTGAGGATGCAGTCACCATTCTCCGCGGCTTGCGCGATAAGTACGAAGCCCACCACAAAGTCGTAATTACCGACGAGGCGATAATAGCCGCCGTCACCCTTTCCGACAGATATATAACCGACAGGTATCTCCCCGACAAGGCGATAGACCTCATCGACGAAGCCGCTTCGCGTGCGCGTATCAACAGCCTTAACAGCCCCGACGAGTTAAAGGAGCTTGAAGAGAAGTTAAAACGCCTCACCCTTGAAAAGAACAAGGCGGCAAAGGGCGAGAACTACGCACAGGCGCAAAAGCTCGTGGACGAGATAAACGAGGTTCAGGAGAAGATAAACAAATTAAAGAGCGAGTGGACGGGCGAAAAGCAGACCACCGCACCCACGATAGGCTCAAACGACATAGCCGAAATAGTCAGCGGCTGGACGGGCGTTCCCGTGGTAAAGCTCACCGAGCAGGAGAGCGAAAAGCTGTTGCACCTCGAAGAGAACCTTCACAAGCGCATAATCGGTCAGGACGAAGCCGTTTCCGCCGTATCGAGGGCGATTCGCCGCGCACGCGCGGGCTTGAACGAACCTACGCGCCCTATCGGTTCATTCATATTCGTAGGTCCTACGGGCGTGGGCAAAACCGACCTTGCCAAGGCGCTTGCGGAATGTATGTTCGGCGACGAAAAACTGCTTATTCGCCTTGATATGTCGGAGTTCATGGAAAAGTATTCTGTTTCCAAACTCATCGGCGCGCCTCCGGGATACGTCGGTTACGACGACAACAACGGCGGACAGCTCACCGAAAAAGTGCGCAGAAAGCCTTACAGCGTTGTACTGTTCGACGAAATCGAAAAGGCGCACCCCGACGTGTTCAACATTTTGTTGCAGATCCTCGACGACGGCAGACTTACCGACAGCAAGGGCAGAACGGTCAATTTTAAGAACACAATAATTATAATGACGTCGAACGTCGGCGCAAGCCAGATAAAGAAGATGACGAGCTTTGGATTCGGTTCAAGTGAAAAAGAATCGGAGCAGGGCTACGACCAGATGAAGGACAATATTAACGAGGCGTTGCGCGAGCAGTTCAAACCCGAATTTTTGAACCGTATCGACGACATAATAATTTTCCGCAAGCTCAAAAAAGAGGAAGCGGGGGAGATATGCCGCAAGATAATAGCGGGGCTTGAAGAACGCCTTAAAGGCAGGAACATTACCTTAAAGGTAACGCAAGAGGCGTTGGACAAGATTCTTGAAGAGGGCTATTCCGAAGTATTCGGCGCGCGCCCTTTGAAGAGAGCCGTACAGCACCGCATCGAAGACCGCTTATCCGACGAGATACTTGCGGGTAAGATCTTACCGGGCGAAACGGTAACGGTTGAACTTAAAGAGGGCGATCTTGCATTCCGTTCGGAATGAGCTGACGGGAACGGAGAGTTTTATCTGACTGATTTTTGAATGGTGTTTTTAAGTGCGCGCGGGCGCAAACGCGCCCGCGCGCATACTATCGGAGCGCATTAAGGCACTGTCATTTCGAACGCTATGAGAAGCCCGCGATAGCGGGTTCGATTAAGTGAGAGAATCCCCACGTGGTCCGTGCTTGCACTTTGAAACGCGTACCACTTCCAAATAATAACCACCTTATAAAAACTCCGCTATACTGCGGAATAGATTTCTCCGCTCCGCTAACGCTTCGGTCGAAATGACAGTTATTATTAGAAGCGCGGGCGGGGTGAACCCCCACCTTTAATTACTCCTCCTTATAATTTCTCCACTCTTATTCCCTCCCCTTTTTCAAGGGGGAGGGTAGGGTAGGGGTAGCGGGAGTAAGCAAAAGGCAATGAACGAGCGGTTTTTTTTATTACTGTTTCAAAGAGCAAGCACTCCCCCCTCGCAAGCGAAGGGGAGCGAATGGGGGCAAGAGAGGGTGCAGGTTGGGGGGAAAAAAATTTTTTAAAAAAAATTAAAAAAAATGTTGAAAAAGTATTGACAATATATAACTAAAAGTGATAATATTTAACAAAGCAATGTAGCTCCCAATGCCCCGCGGGGCATTGTTTTGCACGCTTTTTAGGGCGTGCAAAACAATGAATATTATATGTAAAGAAAAAGGTTCAAGAATATGATAAGCAAATATAAAAAAATAGCGATGTCCGCGTTGACGGCAATTATTTGTATTGCCGTTTTACTTGCGGGCATTTTTATTATTCGACCGACTTCCCAAACCGCCGAAGCCGCTACATCGATAAACGAAATATATAACAGTGAAAACAAAACATTTGTAAAGTCCGAGCTCGAAGCTCTTTATACAGCCTTGGGTTCTTCCAATGGTTATGATGATGTTAAGTTAAATGCCGACAATAAAAAGGCAAGCGCTGTTCCAAAGGGTGGCGGTTCGACTCTTACGGGCGACAACACAGTTGCGAACAGGAATATAACTGTAACATTCGGCGGCAAACAATGGTACGCCGTTTATTTATCTGAATCGGATTCGAACGACGTTGTTCTTACTTTATGGGCTAAAACCGTAAGCACTGAAACTACTAAATGGAATTTACATACAAATGTAAATGTAAACTATCCCAGCGGCATGTATTCGTCAAGTAAAATCCGTTCTTTTTTGACGGGTTCAACATATTCCACCGATGGAACTACATTAGACGCTACGGCGCAATCACCCGAATGGCGTAATTTTTTTACGGGACTTGGCGGTGCAGACAATTATTCAAAGTTCCTTGTTCAGCCGAAGAATATGGGTTGGCAATATGACGAACGTGGATATGATATATTTCCTTCCTCAGTGAGTTGGGGAAGTAACGCATCCGGTAATGAAGCTCAAAGCGGCGCAACGGTAAGTGCCGCCGTACAACAAGTGATAACAAATATTCATTATAACGATTGGCGGGAAGATTATATCTTTGAACCTGGAGTTACCGAAACGGGAAATTTACGCTATAAACCGGGTATTTGGAAGTGTCTTGATGCTCAGTATAAAACCTCAACTGATTATTGGATGCGCAGTACTACTACGGGAGATAGTGATATGACGCATTATAATACTTCGGGAAACCATAAATATGATAAAGTCAATTTTGCCGAAAAAGCCGTTCGTCCCGCGCTTCACCTTAATTTAACCGAAGCGGAAAAAATTTCGGTTGAAACTTATGCCGCTCCCGAAGATATAACGATGACCTATGCCGCGGAAGAGTTCGACATAGCAAAGGCGTTTGCGGCGAACAAGGCGAGCTGGTACGACAGCGCGAAATATACCGACGTTGTCGATATAGACTATAATTCGCAAACCTTAAAAAACGTGGGAACATACCCCGTTAAACTCACCATAAAGCCCGAAGCGGAGGTGGCGTGGTCTGACAGCAACGGCGTAGACGACAAGGAACGCACAATCAACTTTGTTATAGAACCCGCCCCGATAACGGTCACGATCCCCGAAAGCGGAGACTTTAAGAAGAGCAACGACTACGTTTATCACACCGACGGTTCGGGCAAACACGCCCTAAAATTCCCCGAAAGCGAATACTCGGAAGAAACGCGAACAATGATCTCGCTGTTGAACGTGGCGACGGCGGAAGATAAAGGATCGTTAAGGATATTTTACATAGTCGAAACACACCCCGAGGACGGGCACGAGGATTTCGACGCGGATGAACATAAGCCTAACGAGAGCGACGGGCGTTGGAAAGAGTACTCCGCCGATAACGCCGAATTGAACGTAAACGAGCCTAAGGGCTATTGCGTGTATTATAAGATAACCGCAAACAACCACAAGGCGGAAATCGGCTATTTTTCGGTCCATATCGTCAGCGAAATTTTGACCATTACAATGAGCAATTACACGCTCGACAACAAGATCTACGGCGAAGCTCCGCATACGCAGGAGGATCTTTATGATCTGTTCAAAGAGCGCGTGGAGGACATTACCGACCAAAATGGCGAACCTCGCAAAGAAGAGCTGCAAAAGCCCGAGAATGTGGCTAAATTCAGATTTTACTTTACGGAGAACGCCGACGGCTCGGGCGATATGTTCAAAACCGAGGACGACAGCGGCGGCACGGCGCGTTGGAACGTGGGCAAATATTACCTGCAAGCGCGTTATACGGCGGCGAGCGAGAGCTATATTTCGTTTAAGTGGAACGACGGCTCGGTGGGACAGCACCCCTCGATGACCATAGAACCAAAAGAAGTGTCGCTTGTTTGGGAAGGCAACGGCAATTGGGACAGCGATAAATCAAAGGTCTCGACAAGCGTTGCGGAGGGGACAATGACGGCGGCGGGCGTGTTCAACTATGTATACGCCGAGGCGGACGGCGCGCCCGTGGAGTACGTGCCCAAGGCGTACTTCGTAGATCTGAACGGCGCGAAGGTCTATGTTAAGATCGACGGCGCGAAGAGCAACGCCAATATGGGAACGCAAACGCACAAGGCGACGGCTAAGGCGCAGACGGCAGAGGGTGACGATATTAAAAATTACACTTTCGCCTCGGCAAAAACCGACGAAACGCGCGGCGGCACGGAGCGTGATTTCAGAATAAACAAAGCCAAAAACGAATGGGTGGAGAGGTTCTTCACCAATACGCTTACGATCGGCGACAACATTAACGAAAAAATTATCGAGCCAAAGGCGTTGTTCGGCGAGTGCAGAATTACCTATTACACGAGCGAGGCGGACAGAAGTTCGAAGTCGAACCCCACCGATTACCCCACGCAGGAAGAGGGCGATTACTTTGTGCGCGTTCTTGTGGAAGATACCTCGAACTACGACGGTCTTGACAGCATTGACGACGCCGATTTTACGGCTCAATACGCGTTCCGCGTGAGCGGCTGTAACCACGTTTATACGCTATGGCAAGCCGACCCCGACGATTCTTCGCGGCACTTCCGCACATGCGAGACGTGCGGAGAGACGTTCTACGAGGCACATTCGCCCAAACTCAAAGGCGGCACGACGGAGGTTGACTACAAGACGAGCGCGGACGAGCATTGGGCAGAGTGCAAAGATTGCCATGCGGAGATCTTGCGCGCGGCGCACGGCTCGACCTCGGTCAAGGGAGTTGAACCGACCTGCACGGAGTCGGGCAGAAGCGAGGAAATTAAATGCCCCGACTGCGGGAAAGTGATAGTTGCTTCGCAACCTATCGCGGCTCTCGGTCATAAATTCGGCGACGACATGGAAGTGGAAGAGGCGACGTGCACGCAGGACGGCTTCCGCAGAGGAACCTGTATCCGCGATGGTTGTGAGACGGGGTTTGTGTACGAAACTATCAAGGCTACGGGGCACACTAAAATCGAGCACCCCGCAAAAGATCCCACCGAAACTGAGGCGGGCAACATTCAATATTGGACGTGCACGGTTTGTCAAAAGCTGTTCGGGTCTTCGGATAACAGCGCGAACGACGAAATTACTTTGCAGAGTACCGTTATTCCCGCGCTCGGATTGGGCGGGGGTACAGGCGGCGGCTCGGGCGGAGGTATCGGCGGCAACGTTGAGGGAAACGGCGGCGTTGCGGGCAACGGCGAGGACGTGGGTAATTTCTTCCGCAATAATTGGTGGTGGATCGCCATTATCGCGGGTGCGATCTTGCTGATAATTTTGCTTATCGTTATACTTTCGCTTATTTCGTGGAAGAGGCAACAGCGGTTGCAGCGCGAGCGAGACAGACAATTTGACGCGCTTTTGAAAATGCAGATGATGCACTACGGCTTTGGCGCGGGCGGCTTTGCGGGCGGCGTTGCAAGCGCGCCCGACGGTGCAACGCCCGTTGAGGGGCAAGCCCCGCCGCAACTGCCGTTTACGCAGGAGATGTTTGACGCGGCGGTTACCGCGGCTGTAAGTTCGGCGTTGAAAGCCATTCGCTCGGGCGACGACCCGACGGCGGGGAACGCCTCTTCGCAGACCTCGGGAGAACGCGCCGAACAGCCCCGCCCCGCTCGCCGCGCGGCTTCGCCTTATGCCGATTCGCCCGCCGACAGCGACGGCTTCTACGACGACTACGACCCTAATTCCGATAGCGGAAATAATGGAAACGGCGGAAACGGCGGAAAGCTGTAAGCTGTAAATTGACGTAAGTGGCGGAAGTGGCAACGGCGGAAAAATTTAATGGTAATATGTATGCGCGCGGGCGTTCAAACGCCCGCGCGCTGATATCATTGTAATAACGGACTTTGATTATTGTCGAAATGCCGGGCGTTCACACACAATATTTGCACATATTGCCAATTAATATTTACAAATGTATTCGCGTATGTTATAATATTCTTATGACCGCTACTATCTTTGTTTCGGTTCTCCTTTCGGGTATTTCGCTTGCGGCGGACGCGTTTGCCGTGTCGATCTGCGACGGAATGGTCTACCGTGACTTGACAAAACGCAAAGCCGCGCTTATCCCTACGACTTTCGGGCTTTTTCAGGCGTTAATGCCAATTTTGGGGTTCTACATAGGTCTTTTCTGCCTTGAATGGATCTCAGCGTTCGACCATTGGATCGCGTTCGCCTTGCTCGTCGTAATCGGCGGAAAAATGATTTTCGACGCCGTGCGCGAACTTCGCTCCGACGAGTGCAACTTGCACCCCAAAAAGTTTTCGCTTGTCGAACTGCTCGTTCAGGGCGTTGCGACGAGTATCGACGCCTTGGCGGTCGGGTTTAGCTTTAATGCCATGCTCGCGGGCGTGGAAAACACCCAGCTGTGGGCGTGGGTGAGCGTGGGTATTATCGGCGTTGTTACTTTTGCAATATCGCTCGTCGGCGTGATAATCGGCGTAAAAGCGGGCAAACTCTTCCGCAAAAAAGCCAGTGTTGCCGAAATTATCGGCGGGCTTGTGCTCATTGCGATCGCCATAAAAATCGTCGTCGAGTCGTATATTTAATCCTTGACGAACCGCAGTTTTTTCGATCCCAAACCCCGACTAAACTTTAAAAACTTGCATATATATTGAACTTTTTGTAAAAATCGGCGTGTGAGCCTTACTCATGAGCTGTGAACCTTTGACTATGAGTCTTTAACGGAGCGCGTCGATTTTTTTAATAATTATTTAGTAATTATTTAGTAACTATTTAATAACTTGCGTTCAGAGTATTTACGATTTCACGGATAATATTTTCGTTGCCGCACTTTATCCCCGAGCGGGAGAGTGCGGTTTTGATTTTTTGGTCGGCGTACAGTTCGTTTATCGCCGCAAGCAATTTGGGGGGCGTAAGTTGCTTTTCACGCAACACTTTGCACAGCCCCGCGCTTTCGAAGTACTGCGCGTTTTTGATCTGATCGCCGCGGCTTGCGCGGTTTTCGAGCGGGATATACAGCGCGGGAATTTTTAATGCGGTCAGCTCGAACGCGGTGTTTGAACCGCAACGCGACACGGCAAGCGAAGCGCAGGCGTAAACTTCGCCCATGTTTTCGGTAAACTCTATCTGCTTGTAGCCGTAAACATTGCTTTCAACCGTCTTTCCCCGCCCGCAGACGTGCAACACGTTGAAGTCGCGGCAGAGCGGGACGATTATTTCACGCAGATTTTTATTTATGATCTCCGAACCGCTGCCGCCCCCGAGCACGACGACGGTGGGGCGCATGTCAAGCCCGAACGCGCCGCGTGCGGCGAGTTTGTCGGCGTTGAAAACCCGCGCTCTCACGGGCGAACCCGTGCAAATGCCGTGCAGTTGCTTTGCCGCGGTGGGGAACGACGTTAAAACCTTTTTGCAGTTTTTGGCGATGAGCTTGTTCGCAAGCCCCGCGTTTACGTCGGATTCGTGCGTTATTACGGGTATTGCGGCTTTTTTGGCGGCGCGGGCGGGGGGATAGCACGCATAACCGCCCTTGCAGAAAACGAGGTCGGGCTTGGTTTCTTCCAAAATTTTTTGGGCTTGCCCTACGGCTTTGAACAGCCTGAACGGCAGTGCAAGGTTTGCGAAAAACTTTCCGCGTTTGAGCTTTACCGCCGAAAATTCGTGAAATTCCACGCCGTTTTCAGCGCAAATGGTCTTTTCGATGCCGTTTGTTCCCGCATAGATACATTCATAATTTTTGCGAAGTTCCTCGATGAGCGCGATATTCGGAATGACGTGCCCCGCGCTGCCGCCCCCGCAGAATAAAATTTTTTTCATAGCAATAAAATTATATTTATTATTGACTGCGTTTATGAAAAATAAAAGACGGAGGGGTGCTCCGTCTTTGTGTATAATTTAAGTTGTAAAAGCCTTTTGCATTTGCGGAAGGATCGTAATTAAAGGTTCACAGCCTTTATGAACGCTTGCCGCTATAACTATTACTCGGCTTTTGCGTCGTTGAGTTTGTTCAGCGAATCCTTGATTATCTGTTCGGTCATGCCGCTGACGATGGCGATGAGGGCGTCTAAATTGACCGAGGTCGATTCCTCGCGCTGCCACTTGACGTAGCTGTCGACAATGCCCGCGGTGGCGTAGGTGGTGGGGTAAATGAGCAAGTCGCGGTCGCCGTTCGGGAATTTTCTCATAACGGCGTCGGTGGTTTTCGTTACGAACATTTCCTTAATTTTGCCGACGATATAGGTGGAGTTGACCGACGAAAAGATATATTTTTTGGTTTCGGGGTGTTCGTCAAGCCCGTTGGTGATTTTTCTGAAAAACAGAAACGTAGAACCGTAAATGTCATTCAAATCGAATTGCGCGATGTAGCTGTCGATCTGCGAAGCCATATCCGCTTCGATGTCCGCCGCAACTTCTTCCACATCCTTGTAGTGGAGGTAGAAGGTGGAGCGGTTGACCATTGCCTCGTGCGCAAGATCCGAAATGGTTATTTTGCCGATTTCGGTTTCGAGCGCGAGCTTTTTAAGAGCCTTTTTAATGTTGGAACGTGTTTTTACAATTCTTTTATCCATAGTAAAACTATTTCTCCCCGTCAAAATTTTTTTGATATGTATATTATACTACGTATTGTTGAATAAAGCAAATAAAAACTTGACATATTTTAAAAGTAGTTGTAAAATATTGGTATGGATGTGATTTATATAATATCGATTGCCGCAGGCGGGGCGTTTGCCGCTCTGCTTTTATCGGCACTTGTGTATTTTTTGATTGTGAACGCAAAGAACAACGAACGCCGCAGACAGCTCGAAAAAATGTATAACGACGAACACCTGGCGAAGATGGAGTATGATGTCGCCGAATACGACGACGAGACTTCGCGCAAACTTTCGGGCGGAAGCGAAAGTCAAATCACGATAGACGACGTTTTGACCGACGCCGTCGATAAATCGGACGGCATAGAAGAGATAACGGGCACGTATAAACCCGAATGAGCAACAAAGGGTAACGCAATGGAAATACAGATACTCAAATGGTTCGACGCCGTTTTCCACTCGCAAACTTGGCTCAACTATATTATGGTTGGTATAACTTACCTCGGCGAATTCGGTGCGGCGGCAATTGTGTGCGCCGTGCTTTTACTGATATTCAAAAAGACGAGGTGGACGGGCGTTGCCGTCGGCGTTGCGCTTTTGATTGATTTTTTGATAGTCAACGTAATTTTGAAAGTTGCGGTAGATCGCCCGCGCCCGTGGACGGAGTGGGAGGGCGTAAAGTCGTTTTACGAGTCAGTCGGACTGCGCATGCCGACCGATTCGTCGTTTCCGTCGGGGCACACGGCTTCGATGTTCGCGGCGGCGGTCGTGCTGGTGATAAGATACCGTCTGAAAGGCTTGCCCGCGCTTGCCGTCGCGTTGCTCGTCGCGCTCTCGCGCATTTATCTTTGCATACACTATCCGAGCGACGTGCTGGGCGGAATTCTGATAGGTTCGGCTTGCGGCGTCGCGGGTCATTTCGCGGCGGTGGGGATACGCAAACTTTTTGTAAATCACATTTCAAAAGCTCCCAAAGGCGGAGGAGAGGACGTCGGAGACGACTGAATTTAATACCATTCCGAACGCTTGTTGATATGCGTCGAACCGAAAATTTCCGACCGTTCCCCAACCTTTCGAAACAATAAAAACAACGCCTGTAAACGGCATAAAAAAAATCGCCTCTGAGGGGCGATTTTTAAATATATATTGATATTTTTATTTCATTTCGAACACGAGCACAAGCTCTTTTGTGCCTATGGGTTTTGTGACGGTAAACCTGCCCTTTTCCAAAATAACGCTCTCTTTGAAGCGGTATCCCAAAAGCCCGATCTCGGCGGTCAGTTCGCGCGTTTGCGGGTCGAGTTGGTAAGTGCCCGTCCGCGTCTGCTTTTCTCCGTTTTTTGGCTTGTATTCAAGCTCGAGCTGATTCTTGTCGAGCAGTACGAACCGCACGTAGTCGTAGTCGTCAAGCAAATTTTTTTCGCCGAGTCGGGCTTTTGTACATTCGTACTGCGCGATATACGGGCGGGTTATGGACTGAATAGAACCCTCGGCTTTTATCGTGCACGCCGGGAGCGTAAATACGAGCGCGAGCAGAGCGGCTATTACCGAAATTAAGAGCAAAATTCGTGATTTTTTGGTTTTCATAAATATTAGTTTGCGCTTAAATTAAAATTTTAACCGCATGTTGTGCGCAATCCTTATTTAAAAAACCACGCCCGTGCAACGTTATTTGCCGTCCCTGTAACGTTATCTACCCTTGTAACGCAACTACCCGCCCGTGTAACGTTACCTATCCGTGTAACGCAATTACCCGCCAATGTAACGTTATTTACCCGCCCGCGCGGTTCCCAAAAAACCCGAACAAAAACAAACGCCCCGCCAAACAAATGACGGGACGTTCGTTTTATAGCACACCTTATAAAGAATATTTAAGCTTTGCCTACGCTTCCGAAGATTTCCATTTTCTCTTTTACGCAGTCCTTGATTGCCTGCGCACCGGGAGCGAGGAGTTTTCTGGGGTCGAACCCTTTGCCAACAAGGTCTTTGCCTTCTTCGATATATTTTCTCGTTGCCGCCTGAAAAGCGAGCTGACACTCGGTGTTGACGTTTATCTTTGCAACGCCGAGGGAGATAGCCTTTTTGATCATATCGGTGGGAATACCCGTGCCGCCGTGGAGCACAAGAGGCATGTTGCCGACTTTCGCCTTGACCGCCGCAAGCGTTTCGAAGCTGAGCCCGGGCCAATCCGCGGGGTATTTGCCGTGAATGTTGCCGATTCCCGCGGCAAGCATCGTAACGCCGAGGTCTGCGATTTTTTTGCACTCGTCGGGGTCGGCACATTCGCCTCTGCCTATAACGCCGTCCTCTTCGCCGCCTATCGCGCCGACTTCGGCTTCGAGGCTTAACCCCTTTTTCTTGCAAACGGCAATAAGTTCTTTGGTCTTTGCAACGTTTTCTTCGATGGGGAAGTGGGAGCCGTCGAACATTATCGACGAAAATCCCGCTTCGATACATTTATAACAGCCGTCGTACGTGCCGTGGTCGAGGTGGAGAGCGACGGGAACGGTTATATTCAAACACTCGACCATCGCCTTGACCATAGCCGCAACCGTTTTGAAGCCCGTCATATATTTTCCCGCGCCTTCCGAAACGCCCAAAATAACGGGGGATTTAAGTTCTTCCGCCGTCTGCAATATCGATTTGGTCCATTCCAGATTGTTGATATTGAACTGTCCGACGGCGTATTTACCGTCTCTTGCCTTTTCGAGCATTTCCTTTGCCGAAACCAAAGCCATAAAAAACCTCCGAATCATACATAATAATTTAATAGGCAGAACCTACCTTATTTAAGTATAATTCATAACTCGGAATTTTTCAAGTCTATTTGCGAAAATATTTATTAAATATTTTAAATGTCCAAAATGATTTTATTTGAGATAAAATGTTGACTTAAAAAATTTTATTTGCTATAATCATATCGACTGAAAGAAAATTAAAATTCGGAGGAATTTATATCTATGGCAAATGTAAAAGTTGCGATCAACGGCTTCGGACGTATTGGCCGCCTTGCTTTCAGACAGATGTTTGAAGCGGATGGGTACGAAATTGTCGCCATAAACGACCTTACCAGCCCCAAAATGCTTGCTCATCTTTTGAAGTACGACTCGGCGCAGGGCAGATACAAGTACGCCGATTCCGTAGTAGCGGGTGACGACAGTATCACAGTGAACGGCCAGACAATCAAAATTTATGCGGAGAAAGACGCGGCGAACCTTCCCTGGAAGGACCTCGATGTCGACGTTGTGCTTGAATGTACGGGCTTCTACTGCTCCAAGGAGAAGGCTTCCGCCCACATCACGGCAGGCGCAAAGAAAGTGGTTATATCCGCACCCGCAGGCAACGACTTGCCCACGGTTGTATTCAGCGTAAACGAAAAGACCCTCAAATCTTCCGATACGGTCATCTCCGCCGCAAGCTGCACCACAAACTGCCTTGCTCCCATGGCGGACACCCTTAACAAGCTGTGCAAGATCAAAAAGGGCTATATGACCACTATCCACGCTTATACGGGCGATCAGATGGTACTTGACGGACCTCACAGAAAGGGCGATTTGAGAAGAGCGAGGGCGGCGGCGATCAATATCGTTCCCAACTCGACGGGCGCGGCAAAGGCGATAGGGCTTGTTATCCCCGAACTCAACGGCGTGCTCGACGGTTGCGCTCAACGCGTTCCCGTTCCCACCGGTTCGCTCACCCAGCTCATCGCGGTATGCGAGGGCGAAGTTGACGCAAAGGCTGTGAACGCGGCAATGAAGGCGGCGGCTTCGGTTTCGTACGGATACACCGAAGAGGAGATAGTTTCGAGCGACGTTATCGGCATGACCTACGGCTCGCTGTTCGACGCGACCCAGACCAAATGTATGTCTCTCGGCGACGGCACAACGCTTGTTAAGGTCGTTGCATGGTACGACAACGAGAATTCGTACACTTCGCAGATGGTCAGAACCATCAAATACTTCGCCGAACTCAAATAATTTAAGCGAATAACTTAAAAAGCCGAGGCTTGTCCTCGGCTTTTTTGTGTGTTATATTTGTGTGTTATTGCGTTATTGTTTTATAAGGCCGGCGCGACAATCAAACGTTGAAGCGGAAGAGCACCACGTCGCCGTCTTTGATTACGTAATCCTTGCCCTCGGAGCGCACTTTGCCCTTTTCGCGCGCGCCCGTCAGCCCGCCGTACTCCAAAAGGGTTTTGTAGTCGCAAATCTCCGCGCGAATAAAGCCCTTTTCGAAGTCGGTGTGTATTTTTCCCGCCGCCTGCGGAGCTTTTGTTCCGTTGACGATCGTCCACGCGCGGGTCTCTTTTTCGCCCGCGGTGAGGTAGGAGATAAGCCCCAAAAGCGCGTAGCTCTTTTTAATAAGTCGGTTCAGCCCGCTCTCTTTAAGCCCCAACTCTTCGAGGAACATCGCCGAATCCTCGGGCGACATCTGCGAAAGTTCTTCCTCGGTCTTTGCGCAAATTACAAGCACTTCGCTGCCCTCGGCTTTGGCGTATTCTTTGACCTTGACCACATAGGTAATTTCGTCCTCGGGCTTGCCCATGTCGAACTCCGAGATATTCGCCGCATAAATAACGGGCTTCGCGGTGAGCAAAAAGAGGTTATCCAAAAGGGGGCGTTCGTCCTCGGAGCAGGCAAAAAGCCGTGCGGGCTTTTCTTCGCCCAAAAACTTTTCGAGCCTTTCCAAAAAGGCGAACTCGAAAGCCGCTTCTTTGTTCGAACCGCCCCGCGCAACGTTCCTTATTCTGTCTTGCCGCTTATTTACGGCTTCGATATCCGCGAGGATAAGCTCAAGCGTTATCGTCTTTATGTCGTCGATGGGGTCGATTTTGTTGTTGACGTGGGTAATATTCGCGTCCTCGAAACAGCGAACGACGTGCACAATGGCGTCGCACTCGCGTATGTGCGAAAGAAATTTGTTGCCGAGACCTTCGCCCTGCGACGCTCCTTTAACAAGCCCCGCAATGTCGACGAACTCGACGACGGCGGGTGTGACCTTTTTGCTGTTGTACAACTTTGCGAGAAGGTCGAGTCTTTCGTCGGGCACGGCTACAACGCCGACATTGGGTTCAATAGTGCAGAACGGGTAGTTTGCGGCTTCCGCGCCTGCGTGCGTTATTGCATTGAAGAGTGTCGATTTCCCCACGTTGGGGAGACCTACGACGCCTAATTTCATTTTCAAATCGTCCTTAAAGTTTGGTGTAACTAAATTATATTATAAAACGCCAAAAAAATCAAAAGGAATGGGGGCGGTTAATTGCCAAAAATTTGCTATTGTGGTAAAATATATTAAAATAAGGTAAAAACAATGGACTACAAACAGCATATAGCTTCAAAAATTAATATCGACGGCGTAAGTCAAGAGGAAATATATTCTTTAATCGTCTTGCCGCCCAGCTCCGAAATGGGCGACTACGCTCTCCCTTGTTTCAGGTTCGCCAGGATCCTGCGCAAAAGCCCCGTTCAGATAGCCGAAGAACTCAAAAATTCGTGCAAGCCCGACGGCGTGATAAGCGAAATTACAGCGGTGAACGGCTATTTGAACTTTAAAATCAACAAGACCGACCTTGCCGTGGACACTCTAAAAAGGATACTTTCGGAGGGCGACCGTTACGGCTCTTCCGACGAGGGCGCGGGCAAGACGGTTTGCATTGATTATTCCTCGGTAAATATCGCAAAGCCCTTTCATATCGGGCATCTTTCGACCACGGTAATAGGCGGCGCACTCTACAAAATTTACAAATTTTTGGGCTACAACGCCGTGGGGATAAACCACCTCGGCGACTACGGAACGCAGTTCGGAAAGCTCATATGCGCCTATAAACATTGGGGTGACAGAGAAGAAGTCGAAAGGGGCGGAATACGCGCCATTAACGATTTATATGTTCGGTTCAACAACGAGGCGACCGAACAAATGCAGGTTGAAGCGCGCGAATATTTCAGGCTTATCGAAAGCGGCGACAAAGAGGCGAACGATCTGTTTGAGTGGTTCAAAGAACTTACCCTCAAATACGTCAAGGGAATTTACGAAAAGCTCAACGTGCAGTTCGACAGTTACGCGGGCGAACGGTTCTACACCGACAAAATGCAGCCCGTCATCGACGAATTACAGCAAAAAGGGCTGTTGAAGGAGAGCGAGGGGGCGAAGATAGTCGATCTGGAAGAGTACGGAATGACGCCTTGCCTTATTCTGCGTTCCGACGGCGCTTCGCTTTACGCCACGCGCGACCTTGCCGCGGCTATTTACCGCAAAAACACCTACGATTTTAATAAATGTCTGTATGTGGTGGCTTATCAGCAAAATCTGCACTTTAAGCAGGTTTTCAAAGTACTCGAGCTTATGGGCAAGGAGTGGGCGAAAGACCTTGTGCACGTCGCCTACGGAATGGTCTCGCTCGAGGACGGAGCTATGTCCACGCGCCAAGGCAGAGTGGTTTGGCTTGAAGACGTAATTGCAAAGTGCGTCGAAAAGGCGTACGCTATCATCGACGAGAAAAACCCCGACCTTGAAAACAAGGAGCAGACGGCAAAGCTCGTGGGCGTGGGGGCGGTCATCTTCGGCGCGCTCTACAACAATAAGATCAAAGATATCGTTTTCTCATACGACAAGGTGCTTTCGTTCGAGGGCGAAACGAGCGTGTACGTTCAATATACATGCGCGCGGGCGTTCTCTGTACTTTCGAAGAGCGGGGGCGGGGAGGTTCTTCCCGAAAATTACGCCCCCAACGCCGAAGAGTCGGAAGTTATAAAGGAGCTTGCAAAGTTCCCCCAAATAATCAAAGAGGCGGCGGAGAAGTACGAACCGTCTTTCATCGCGCGCTACTCGGTAGACCTTGCGCAAAAATTCAACAAATTCTATATCGACTGCAAAATACTCACCGAAACGGGCGATACAAAGGCGTTCAGACTTTCGCTCACCCGCGCGGTCTTGCATACGCTTAAAAACGCGCTCACCCTTTTGGGGATCGGCGTACCCGAAAAAATGTGATGATATCTACAATAATATTCGACCTTGACGGAACGCTTTTGAACACGTTGCCCGACATACGTAAAGTGCTTAACGAAACCCTTTCAGAGTTCGCCTTGCCCCAGCTTTCCCTCGACGAAGTAAAGCCGTTGATAGGCGGAGGTGCGTTGAATTTGTTGAAGGGCGCGCTCGTAAATTATCCCGAACTCCTCGAAAAGGCGTATAAAGTTTTTATGGAAAATTACGCCGCAAACGACAATAATTTAACTCTTTTGTACAAAGACGAAGAGGAAGTTTTGCAAAATTTCAAGCGGCGCGGAATGAATTTGGCGTTAGTCACAAACAAGCCGCAAGCCGCCACAGAGCGCGTTTATGCCAAATTTTTGGCAAAATTCGGCTTTTGCAGAGTACTTGGTCAGACAGAGTACTACCCCGTAAAGCCAAATCCTACCTCAACTTTGGGCGTGATTGCCGAGCTTGGCGTAAAAAAGGAAGAATGTGTTTTTGTGGGCGACGGCGAAACGGACGTGCAGACCGCACTCCGCGCGGGGATAAAGGACGTTGCCGCGCTTTGGGGTTACAGAACGCGCGAACAGCTTTCGGCGGCGGGGGCTAAGGTCTTTGCCGAAAACTACCGCGAGCTTGAAAGTATAGTTACGGGATTTTAAGAGTTGCGGGTATTTACGGTTACGGGCAATTATAAGTTCGATAAATAAACCCGAAATTTCATTTGCTTTTGATGCAAGTTATTTTCACTTAAAAAACATAAAAAATTTAAGTTAAAATAATTGAAAAAATAACGGCGTTATGTTATTATTTTTATACTACAAAAATTAAGGAGTCATCATAATGAAAAGATGTGTAGTCTGCGGTGAAATCGTAGAAGACGACGTAGAAGTTTGCCCCGTTTGCAAAGCAAAAAAGTTTGAGCCGATAGCCGAGGACAGCAAGCCCAAGTACGCTTGCGAGCACGTTATAGGCGACGGCGTGGTTGAGGACGAAGAGATAATGGAAGGTCTGCGTGCTCATTTTACGGGCGAGTGCACCGAAGTGGGAATGTACCTTGCAATGTCCCGCGCGGCTGAAAGGGAAGGCTATCCCGAAGTTGCCGAGGCGTTCAAGCGTTACGCCTACGAAGAGGCGGAGCATGCCGCAAAATTCGCCGAGCTTTTGGGCGAAGTCGTAACCCCTTCCACCAAGAAGAACCTCGAACTCCGCGCGGCGGCAGAAGCGGGCGCGTGCGAAGGCAAACTTGCAATTGCAAAGCGCGCAAAACAGCTCGGCTACGATGCCATTCACGACACCGTTCATGAAATGGCGAAAGACGAAGCCCGTCACGGCGCAGGGTTTGCAGGTCTTTTGAAGAGATATTTCGGCAAATAAGACAAGCGAACGCACAAAGCGATAGGCGTTATTTCTAATGAATAATAAAGCGCAACGGCGTGAAACACACAGAGCGAACGCCTGATAAAATTCAAATCAAACGCTTGTAAAAATCGAACCTTTTGCGGGCGCGCGGAACTTTCCGCGCGCCCGCTTCATATTATGAATTATAAGCAAGGGGGAAAACCTTTGCAATACGTATGAAAAAGGGTGATATACTGATGTGCAATAATTGTAACAACGGCGTATTCGGCGGGTTGTTAAACTTTTTGTTCGGTTCGCCGCGCGGTTGCGGCTGTAACGGCGGTTGCGGGTGCAACAAATGCGGAAATTACGACGCGTACTATGCGGCGCAGTATGCGCTTAACACTGGTTGCGGCTGTAATAGCGGCAACAACGGCTGTAACGGCGGTTGCGGATGCAGCGGGAACAGCGGCATAAGTACCGCAAGCAACGGCGGTTGCGGGTGCAACAACGGTTGCAATAACGGTTGTAACGGCGGTTGCGGCTGTAACGGCGGCTATTCGGTTTTCGGCGGATTTTTCAACTGAACCGACCGATTTTCGTTGAACCGCGGGGCGTTTCGGAAAAGGAACGCCCCGTTTTGCGTCTGTTAGGTTCAATCCCGCCCGCCCTTTATAAGGTTCTCATAACCCACGCCCGCCCTATGTAACGGTCTTATAGCTCATGTACGCCCTTAAAAAAGGGTCATACAGTGCCGTTACGCTCAATGTAAGGGTCGCAAATATCGGTTCGCCCAATAAAAACCGCAAGCCGTTCAACGCCCCTTGCATACGGCTTTGCGCTGTTGCAAAAAATAATCGTATGCGAAGTCTTTTACGCCGCTACCGATACTATGTTTCGAAGAGGTATTCGACGATAGCGGGCACGCTGACCTATTTTTTTATAATGAGCCTTGCGCCGTTCCTTTTATGGCTTTCGCTGCTGGCGGGCAATATAGACTGGTCAACCATACTCGACGCGCAGATTTTTGAGGGAATAAGCCCCTTTCTGAACGCTGTCCGCCAATCTGCCGAAAGCGCGGCGGGCAGTGCGGGGATAGTTCTTTTGCTGACCTCGCTGTACTCGTCGACCAATTTTTTCTTTCATTTAAGGCGAAGCGGCGAGATAATTTACGGAAGCCGCAAGCAAAAAGGCGGGCTGGCGTTGAGGATCGCTTCGATTGCGCTCATTCTCGGCTCGATTGCCTTTATAGTTTTTCTCGGCATAATTTCGCTTGCGTGGGGTTGGCTCATGGGCGCGCTCGTGCCTCAGCCCGTTACGGTTCTGCTTTCCGTAATTTTCGGCGCGGTCGTGTTCTTTCTTACGGCTGTTTTTCTGAATATGCTCGCATGCCCGTACAAGCTCAAATTTTCAGAGGCTTTTTCGGGCAGTATACTCACAACTCTGCTCTGGATAATAAGCACGGTGGGGTTTGCCGTCTATCTGCGGTTCGCGACCCCCGAAAAGCTGTACGGCGCAATAGCCTCGGTGATAATCTTTTTGCTGTGGTGCTATCTGATGATGTGCTGTCTTGTTGTGGGAATGATAGACAACGGGCTTTATAAAACTTCGCGCGTATATAAAAAGCGGTTTTGACCGTTCAATTCGGGCTTTGTTTTTTCCGCTGAGGCGGGGGAGTTTGATAAAATAAAAAAGTGCGGCGGGCAATACAAAAAGGGTGCAGAACGATACAACAAGGTAGTTCAACAAAAAACAAGGGCGGCGGGCACATTTTTTGCCCGCCCCCTCATTATAAACTTTTCAAAGTCTTTATAAATTGACCGTCTTAATACTTGATAGCGCAAGCCACCGCCAACGCCCCCGGTCCGATATGGCACGAAACCGAAAGGGAGAGGGGATCGATGAACGTAAATTCACACTTGGGGAACGCGGCTTTTATTTCCGCCGCAAAAATCTCGGCTTCGCCTATGTTCGCGGTATGCGCAATTGCAACCGTCATTTTTCCGCTTTCGTAAAGTTCCTTAAAGCGCGTGTCGAAGTCCTTGCGTATGGCGTTCGTCATAATCGACTTCGCGTCGGCAAGTTTGCGGGGTTTTGCGTATTGGTCGAGCTTGAACCCTTGTATCTGCAAAACGGGCTTGATTTTAAGAAGAGTGCCTATCGCCGCAACCGCGGGGGTGAGCCTGCCGCCCTTTTTAAGGTATTTGAGGGTGTCCACCATTATATAAATGGAAGAGAGCATCTTTGTATCCATAAGCCATTTGTGGATTTCCTCGCCGCTCTTGCCCTCTTTTGCCATTTTAATGGCGTCGTAAACGCTCTGCCGCTGGGTAATTGAAATTCTTTGGTTGTCAACGACAAAAACTTTACCGTTGAATTCGGCTTCGCTTTCCACAAATTGAGTCATTGTGTGGCACGATTCGGAAAGCCCGCTCGAAATGGGAATATGCACAACCTGATCGTAATCTTTCAGAAGTTCTCTCCACACGTCCGCCGCGTCGAGAGTGTTGGGTTGCGAAGTCGAAACGCTTTGGGCGGTTTTGAGTTTTTCGTAGAACTGATCCTGCGTGAGGTTAATATCCTCGTAAAACTGTTCGCCGTCGATAAGGACGGGAGTGGGAATAACGTGTATGCCCAGCTCTTTGGCTTCGCTTTGGGTAATGCCGCTGTTGCTGTCGGTTACGACTGCAGTTCTCATAAAATAATCTCCTGTAAAATTCTTACCGCTCTATTATAACCGCAAAAATTTCGATAGTCAACGTTTTAACACGCGCCTGTCTAAAATTAAATTTTTGCAATAAAATTTCAGCAATTATATAAAATTTTCGCTATTTGTTTGCGATCGCTCTTCCCCGCGCTATAAAAAATCAACCGCATTAAAATAATTTATGGTTAAATTAATTTCCGTATAACTTCCCTCGTTAAATTCCCGCTTAAATTTCGGCAATGACCTCGATTTCGACGAGCGCGCCTTTGGGAATATCCTTTACGGCAACGCAGCTGCGTGCGGGGGCGGAGGTGAAAAATTCCTTATAAACGTCGTTGAACTCGGCAAAATCCTTTATGTCCGCCAAAAAGCAGGTGGTTTTGAACACCTTGTCGAGCGAGCTTCCCGCCGCCCGTAACAGTTCTTTTATGTTAAGGCACACTCTGCGGGTCTGTTCGCCCACGGTGCTTCCCGTGATTTGCGAGGTAGAGGGGTCCACGGGTATTTGCCCCGAGCAATAGACAACGTTCCCCACGATCTTCGCCTGCGAATAAGGTCCGATAGCCGCGGGGGCTTTATCGGTTTGAACAGTTTTCATAAAATTCTCCTTTAATTTTCAAAGCAGTTTGAACCCGCTTTCGGCGAGTTTGCTTCTGATTTTTTGTATGTGTTCGAAGTTCCTCGTCTCAATAGAAAGTCTGAGATAACAGCCGTTTATGTCCGATCCTTCGTTCGACCTTTCGTGCAGAACCGCGGTTACGTTACCGCCACATTCGGCGATTATCTTCGAAACGGCGACAAGCTGACCGGGTTTATCGACAAGTTCAAGGGTAAGCGTACAGCACCTGCCAGACATAAGCAGTCCTCTGTTTATCACGCGCGAGAGTATAGTAACGTCGATATTTCCGCCCGAGATGAGGCAGCAGACGTTTTTACCTTTGAGTTCTGGAATTTTATTGAAGAGCACGGCGGCAAGCGAAACCGCGCCCGCGCCCTCGGCTATCATCTTTTGCTTTTCGATAAGTGTAAGAATAGCCGCAGAAATCTGGTCGTCGTTCACCGATACAAACCCGTCGACATATTTTTTGCAGATCTCATACGTGAGCGAACCGGGTTCTTTTACGGCAATACCGTCGGCAATGGTGGAAACGGAGGGAAGGGTTTCGATCTTTCCGTCGTAAATGGAGTTGAGCATGCTCGGCGCGCCCGTCGCCTGCACGCCGTAAACTTTGACTTTGGGGTTGAGCGATTTAACGGCAAACGCCACGCCCGCAATAAGTCCGCCGCCGCCGACGGGCACGACAATGGCGTCGACCTCGGGGATCTGTTCGAGAATTTCAATGCCTATCGTGCCTTGACCCGCAATTACGTCCTCATCGTCGAAGGGGTGTATAAAGGTGTAGCCGTACTTATCTTTAAGGCGTTCGGCTTCGTTGTGGGCGTCGTCGTATACGCCGGGGACGAGTATAACTTCCGCGCCGTAGCCTTTTGTGGCTTCCACTTTCGAAATAGGCGCGCCGTCGGGCATGCAGATCTTTGCGGTAATTCCAAACTTTTTCGAGGCAAGCGCAACGCCTTGTGCGTGGTTGCCCGCGGAACAAGCGATAACGCCCCGCGCTTTTTCCTCTTCCGTGAGCTGTGAAATTTTGTAATAAGCCCCGCGCACCTTGAAAGAACCCGTCCTTTGCAGGTTTTCGGGTTTAAGGTAAATTTCGGTTCCGCCCTCAAGCGAGAGCACGTGCGAGTGGATAATATCCGTAACCCTTGCGGCTTCTTTTAAAACCTTACGTGCGTGATAGATTTTGTCGATAGTAAGCATAGCGTTCCGCCTTTATCTGTTTTATATAATTATAAATAATTATAAACTCAATGTCAAGAACATAAATGTAAAGTCGCCAAACGGCGCAGAAGTTGCCAATGGCGAAGAAATCGCCAAACGGCGCAGAAGTTACCAACGGCGTTCGGTTCAAAACTTTATTTTTATAAATTTATCGGTGGAAATTTGTTTGCGTTATCGTCGGTTACAGACTTTTTGCGTAAATGAGCAGTTTCTTTGTCGAAAGATCCTCGCACCCGTGCTTGTACGGCGCAAGAAATTCAACGAGCAC
Organism: uncultured Clostridia bacterium; assembly: GCA_947629515.1. Taxonomy (GTDB): domain Bacteria; phylum Bacillota; class Clostridia; order Christensenellales; family Borkfalkiaceae; genus Coproplasma. The sequence continues at coordinate 3,104 of CANRDY010000020.1, read as the reverse complement.
AAACTCGTGCTTTTCCCACCCCTTAACGTCGCGACAAAGGTAGCCCATAAATTCGTTGCCTTTGCCGTCCTTGTGGTAATCCGTTTGTTTTTGGGTTTCGGCGCGGGCTATGTCAACGAGGTTGATTTTCCTCATTTTCAAATTGAGTTTGCAGTTGCAAAAGCCGTTTGCTCTCAACGCCTTTTTGATTTTCGATATGCTTGCAAAATGTACGATGCCTTCAAGCTCTTCGATTGTCATATAGTCCTCCGAACGATTTTATTATAACTGTTCAGCTGTCGGATTTCAATAGTATTGTAATTATTTTTCGACCTCTTGATTTTACAGTGCGGCTGTGGTATACTTTAATATGCAGAAAAGAGAGGGAGAGAAGAGCATGGACAAAGCGCAACTTTTTCAATTTATATCCGAACAAAAAACGGCGTTTATCGCTTCCGTCGACGGGGATGGCTATCCCGTCATAAGGGCGATGCTTGCCCCGCGCAAGATAGACGGGAACGAAATTTATTTCACCACAAACACCTCGTCCAATAAAATCAAACAGTATTCTGAAAACAACAAGGCTTGCGTATATTTTTACAAACGCGGAAGATTTAAGTATCAGGGCGCGGCGATAATTGGTGAAATGCAGATATGCACCGACCAAGCCACAAAGGAAGAGATCTGGCGTTTCGGCGACAAAATGTTCTACAAACAAGGCGTTACCGACCCCGATTATTGTGTGTTGAAGTTCAGGGGCTTCAAAGCCGAATATTATTGCGACTTCAAAACTCAAACGATAGAGCTGTAAATTTTATTCGGAGGTAGGAGTTATGCCGTCGGGCAAAGAATATTTAAGGTTCGTTTTAGAGCAATTGTCGGACTTAAATGATATAACCTGTAAGCCCATGATGGGTGAATTTTTAATTTATTATCGCGGAAAACTTGTCGGCGGTATATATGACGACAGACTGCTTGTAAAACCCGTAAAAGCCGCGATTTCTTATTTGCCGCAGGCGGAATATGTCTTGCCGTATGAGGGCGCAAAGGAAATGCTGCTTGTGGACAATGTAGACGATAAAATCTATTTGACGGGCTTGTTTGAGGCAATGTATGACGACTTGCCCGCACCCAAAACCAAAAAGCATTAAAATTCAATTTGTTTCATTGAAGCGGAAAAAGCGAGGGCGTTTGCCCTCGCTTTTTTAAATTGTGCTCGCTTTATATTGAGTGGAAGAGGCTTTGCAGAGAGGGGTGATTTTGCCGTTTTCGCAAGCGGAGCTTCGGCAAAGCCTCGGCGGCGTACGCAACTTCGATATCCTTAGACGAAGCGCGCGGCAACACAATGCCGAAGAACGCCGCAAAGAGCAGTGCGCACACAGCGGCGATCAGCAGTTCTTTGACAGTGGACAAAACTTTATGATTCATTAAAAAGATTCCCTCCGAATCAATCGCTGGTCTTTATCTTATTATATCATAGCAAATTCCGAATTTCAATTAAATCAATCGCACATTCTCTTGTTTGTGAATTTTCCGTTCGCTTGAATTTTTGAACCCGACCTTTCCCGCACAAAAAGATTGCCCCCGACCGTTTCGTCAGGGGCAATTGGACACTTATAGTCCACGAACCACTTAGTTTGGGTATTTATTATTGGGCAGTGGAGTCGTCCGCAGGTTCATTGGCTTCTTCGATGGGCATCTTAGTTGCAATTAGTAATTTTTTAACAGAGACAAGCGCGATAATCAAACCACTGATTATCAAAATAAATCCCAATGCCAATTGAATGTGTTTGGCTATACCGTCTAATATATATGTATTAATTGCCGCAGCTCTGGTTGCGCGATATTCATAAGTGTAAAAATCAGCGCCAAATTCAACAAAAGACGAGGTCATCGGTAAATAATCACTTACTTTCAAAACACAAATTAAAATTCCAAAAACTAAAGCAATTACCGCAATTATTATTCCTATAATAGCCATAATTTTTTCTACTTTTTGAATTTGTGATTTATTATTTTTGTTTTCCATAATTTTACTCCTTTAAGTTTTTTTTCGTTTAGTGGTACATTATTCGTTTTTTTATATTTGTTTTTGCACGTTGAAATTTTAATCGAAATTAATTATGCAGTTCGGTTTTTAACTCATAAGTTGCTCCTTTGTCCTATGACAGGACAATATTTAATTGGCATTATTGTATCATAATAATTGTCCTATGTCAAGACAAAAATAATAAAAGAGGAGCAAAATTATGGCACGAATTATTGACGGCACGAAAATGAATTTAATTGGAGAAAATGTGGCAAAATTCCGTAAAAAACTCAAAATAAGCCAGCAAAAACTTTCAAACAAACTCGAGTTATATGCAGTCTATGTTTGCAGAGGTTCTATTTCGCGTATTGAGGATCGTTCACGGACGGTTACAGATATTGAGCTTTATGCCATAGCAAAAGTATTAAACGTAAAAATCGATGAACTTTTCGACAAAGAAATGATTAATTATTAAAAAGGACGTAAGTGTTCAACTTACGTCTTAACTTAATATTAAATTCTGTCCGTTTGATATTGAGAGGGGGAGAGGCTTTGTAGAGAGAGGAATTCGCATTCGCCGCCGCGCTTGTCAAAACAAGCTCACGCTTAAATGCCAAATAGCTTTCTGCCCGCTTGATTTTCTCTTTGCCGCTGTGCTATAATGGGGGTGATAAACGGGAATTTAGCGAGGAATGATATATGGAAGATAAAGTAATATTAAAAGATTTAAAAATAGATTTTCAAAAATTGTTACAATTAGGGTTTGTTCAAGAAAGTAGTTACTATAAATATGAAACTAAAATTATGAACAATCAATTTTCTTTGATTATAAAGATAGATACGAATAATGTTATAAACTCCGATGTGATAGAGCTTTCAACAAATGAGAAATTTATACTCTACAATATTTCAAGCGCAACGGGGGAATTTGTAGGAAGAATAAGAGAAGAATATAATAAGATTATTGAAAAAGTAAAACATAATTGCTGTTCTAAAAACATATTTAAAAGTGAATATGCTAACCTGATTATTGAATATGTAAGGCAAAAATATGATGATGAGTTAGAGTATTTATGGGACAAATTTCCTAATAATG
>CANRDY010000019.1 GCA_947629515.1 uncultured Clostridia bacterium | reverse complement strand
TTCCGACATTGTACTATAATTATAATCGACACGCGCGCGTATGTCAAGCAAATTTCTCTATTTTACGAATAAATTAATAGCTAAATTAATTTACATATTGACGGCGGCGGGGGAAAGTGCTATAATTTTTGATATAAATTGACTTTGAACGGCTGAAAAAGACAGACGTATTTAAAAAGGAGCCGAAGATGAACGAAAATCGGGAGGGGGCGATCGCCTCGCGGGGCGAACCGAAAACAAACGGAGTTTGCGAAAAAATACCCGTGGTCATTGGCGTGACGGGACACCGCGACTTTTTCGAGGGCGACAAGCCCTTACTTAAAGAGGAAGTCAAAAAAATAATACGCGCAGTAAAGGAGCAGTGCAAAACGCGCAGGCAGGGCGGCGATGACACGCCCGTAATCATGCTCAACGCCCTTGCGCAGGGCGGCGACATGCTGTGCGCGGACGCGGCGTTCGAAGAGAATATTCCCGTCTACGCCGTACTGCCCTGCAAAGAGGAAAAATATATAACGAGTTTCGACCCGGGCGAAGCCGAAAAACTGCCCCTGTACCTTAAAAAGTGCAAAAGGGTGTTCGTCTGCCCCGACGCCGAGCGCAACCGAAAGTGGCTTGCCGAGACGGGAATGGACGCCGACAGCTACGAATACAGACAGGTGGGGATATTCATCGCCAAAAACTCGCACGTCGTAATAGGGCTGTGGGACGGCACGCCGCCGGGGGCTTACGGGTGCGGCGCGGCGGAAGTTATCAACTTCGCCCTCGAACACACCTATCTCAACGCCGATCACCTCTTCTCCCCCGGTTCCATAAACGACACCGCCGTGGCGTGGATAAAGTGCCGCAGAATAAAACATACCCCCATATCGGAAGCCGAAAAAAAGCCCGAAATTTCCACAAAGTGGCGGACGAGCAACCTCGTTTGGTACGATCCTTCGGCAAAACCCGACGAGGACAAAAAGCCCCGAAAGGACGCCCCCGACCCTAAAAAGCGATACATAGACTCGGACGAAATGCCCGAATTTTTGAAAGCCGTCATCGAAAAGACGGTCAACTACAACGACGAGGACGGCGTGCCCGAAGTCAAAAAACTGTGGGACGCCGACAAGCCGCTCGACGGCTATCGCGAGAGCCTCAGATATCACTACGCCAAAGCCGACAAGTGTTCCTACGATAAAAACCAGACAAAGTACAACTTTTTGTTGAAACTGCTCGCGATCCTCGCGACCCTCGTCGCCCTCACCTTTCTGATGTACGACGACGCTTCGCTCTACTTTATGATCTTCCCCTGCACCGCGCTCATTATCGCAATAATAACCGCGAGGGTGGCGGGATCGGTGGGCAACTATCACGCAAACTATATCGACTTCCGCGCCCTCGCCGAGGCGTTGAGGATAGAGTTCTATATGTCCCTGTGCCTCAACGAAAACCCCGTCGAGACCCACGCGTGCGAACTTTACACATGGTCGCAAAAGACCGACCTCGTGTGGATAGACAAGGCGTTGAAAGCTCTCGCCGTCGCGGCGGAAATAAGCAAAACCGACGTCGACCGTTCCAGGGTCATCGACCTGTGGATAGGCAACAACCCCAAACCCGAGGGGCAACTCCATTACCACAAGAAAAAACTCTTCCAAAACGCAAAAAAGGCGGCGGGGTACAGGCGGCTTTCGCACTCGTTCATGATGATAACCGTGGGGCTTTACTTTCTGCTGTTCGCCTTTGAGATAGGATCGTATGTGTGCGCGACGGCAAATCTTCCTTACTTCTGGAACGGCAACGCGTTCGGCGAGCTGAGCTGGAGAAGCCTCGGGGCTATCATAATCGGAACGGCGGCGGCGGCTTCGCTGCTCTTTTCGAGCTATTGGGGCAAGCTGTCCCTCGACAGAAAAGTCGACGACAACACAAAGATGAGCGCGTTCTACGCGGCGGCGTTTGCGCGCTGGGACGAGGTCAAGACCCGCTCCGACGAAGAGATCGCAAAATTCGTAAAGGAAATCGCCCGCGAAGAGATAACCGAAAACGGCAACTGGTGCTCCTACGTCAACGAAAACGACCTTGAAATTAATATATGAGGGAGAAATATCAGATATATTAGACAGATATATCGGGGAGAAGCGCGGGGGATCGATATATTAAGAAGAAGCGGTGGCGCGGCTGCCAACAGCCGCGCCACCGCTTTCTGATAATAACTGTCACCCTGAGCAAGCGAAGCGCGTCGAACGGGTCTATTCCGCAGTATGACTATAACCCCCTCCCTTGTGTTCCCTCCCCCTGTTCTTTCTTCCATTCCCTCCCCTTCCGCTTCGGAGGGGGAGGGCGAGGGTAGGGGTGGCGGGAGTGCACAAGGGGCAATGAACGTACAATTTTTCGGTTCGCGTTTCAAAGAGCAAGCACAGACCACGTTGGGATTCTCTCACTTAATCGCCCGCTAACGCGGGTCTCATAGCGTTCGAAATGACAGTGCCTTATTGTAATCCGATAACATTTGGAACGCACCCCCTCAGTCTGTTACACAGACAGCTCCCCCTCACAAGTGAAGGGGAGCGAATGTTTTTTTCTTTTCCCCTCCCCTTTTTCAAGGGGGAGGGTTAGGGTAGGGGTTGCTGTACGAAGTGAGAAAAGTTCGTTTGCCCTTGCCCGTACGAAGTTAGAAACTTCGGAGATGCGAGTTATGCAAGGAGCGCGCGGATTTTGCGATAGGAGCTTACAATGACGTAAGTGACTGAGCAAAAACGCAAGCGCGACACCGCAGAACGAAGCATATACGAAGTTTAACGGGAGCAAAGCTGCGGGCGCGTTTCACCGCGCCCGCAGCACAACTCAGCCCACGATCCATACGCCCACGACGACTGCCGCCGCGGCGGCTAACCAAAAGATAACGGTTAGTGCGGTAAACCCGCGTTTGCGCTTTTTGACTTTGGCGTTCTCCACCCAGCAGTCGCCCTGCCGCTCCAGGGTAACGCCCGATTCCGCCGTCACCGCGGGCGAGCCGTCCTTTTTGTGCCTGCCGTCGATAAACAGCCTTATTTCGCCGTCGCCCGTAAGTTCGCCCGTGGCGGAATAAAACAGCTCGAACCGTTCGTTCCCGGCAAATCGGGGCGCGAATATGCCGAAGATACCCATAACCCAGAACAACAGCGTCCACCAAAACCAGCCGTGCACCGTGAGCAGCGATTTTTTTACCACCTGCACTTCGAACGCGCCGCTCTCGCCAAGCTCGGTTTCGCACACCCCGAAGCCCGCTTCATCGCCCGCGCCCTTTTCAAAGCGCACTATCCGCCCGTTCAGATACACAACGGGCGCGGTCTTTTTATTTATCGCCGTCTTTTTGCAGAGTATTTTAAGTTTCATTCCCGCTCCCCTCTCGCCGTCATAAAGCGAAAATCGCAATATATATCGATATTTTTGCCCTTTTAACCGTCGTTCGAACCGCCCTTTGAACCATTCCGTGAGCCGCCCTCGGGATCGCCCTTTTAACCGCCCTCGGAACCGCCCTTTGCGATCCTTGCGCGCGCTCTTCTCTTTTTAACTTTCTCCGCTCTTCCCCCGCGTTTTTTCGCGCCGTCTATCCCAACACGTTGGGGGAAGTTACGTAAAAACCTATTACCGCCGTAAGCGCGAATACGGCGGCGACTATGCCCTTTGCAAGCCGTCCGCCGTTGCCCGGCAAGCCCTTGTTCTTTACCGAAAGAACTATCGCAAGGGCGGCGAACACGGCGGCGACGGAAGCCGACAGCGGGCAGACTACGCCGTACGCCCCGAACACAACGTTTGTGGCGGTCTGCATGGTGTTGGCTATGTCGCCCCCGCTCGTGACCAAATTCATTATCCCGTTGAAGAAGTTGCGGAAGGATTCAATTGCCCATACCAAAAAGAGGGTAGCCACCGAAAGCAGTATTATAAAGAGCGCGAAGATCATCATCGTCACGCTCACCACCACCTGAAACATCGCGCCGACCACCGTCAGAAACTCCATTATAAGGGGCACGAGCGCAACCAGCGCGGCTATGAGCGCGATATTGGCGCACCCCGCCGCCCCGCGCACGGACACTACGTCGCGCTCGTATAAGGGCATTTTCGCCATAACGACCTCCCTCGCGTTTTACTTTACTCTATTATAATCGGCAATGACCCCAAAGTCAATACGTAACTTCAAAGCGGCGTTATAAAAGAACGCGGCGCGCCCCGCAAGGGGCGCGCTCCTTACGACCGTCCCCCCCCGCCCTTCCCAAAAATCAAAAGCGGCGATCGGAAAAGCGCGCGGCGCGCCCCGCAGGGCGCGCCGCATTTCAACAGACATTTCAACAAAAATATCAATATATATTCAGATTTCTATCAAAAAGCCCTTCTCCCTGAGCGCGCTTTCGATGCGGTCGAGCGCGGCTTCGTCGGGCGCGGAGACGGTGTGATAGTGATAGCCGTCGGTCACGCTCATAAGGGGTTTCGAAGCCCCCGAGACGAGCGAGCGATAGAGCTCCTCGACGTGCGTGGGCGTTTTTAGCGACAGCCTTGCCGAGATCCTTCCGTACAGCCTGTGGTTGACGAACACGTCCTCTATTTCCCCGCCGAGGTTGATGATCAAGTACCCCTCGTCGATTATCTCGCCGAAGGTGTGGCGGCACTTGAACACGCGCGAGGCGGCGCGGACGGCTTCGAGCACGTAGCCGCGGTTTGTGGAGAGTATCTTAAAGCCGTTGGCGCGAAGTATGGCTATATCCTGTACTATCACCTGCCGCGAGACCGAAAACCTTTCGGCAAGCACGCCCGCGGGCAGGGGGTTTTCGGTATTGCCCATAAGGCTCAGGATCTCCTCGCGGCGTTTTTCGGCTTTCATTCTTCCTCCGTTACGGGATGAAGATTTTTGAGGGAGAGGTCGAGTATGGGCGCGCTGTGCGTCAAAGCCCCGCTCGACACATAGTCCACGCCCGAGGCGGCGATCGCCTGCACGTTCTCCCGCGTGACGTTGCCGCTGCACTCGGTTATAGCCCTTCCCCCTATGAGGGCGACCGCCTTTTTCATCTCGTCTATGGGCATGTTGTCGAGCATTATTATGTCCGCCCCCGCCTCAACCGCCTCTTCGCACTGTTCGAGGTTCTCCACCTCTATCTCTATCTTTCTGACGAACGAGGCGTATTTTTGTGCGGCTTCTATCGCCTCTTTAACGCCCCCCGCCGCTCCTATGTGGTTGTCCTTCAACAGTATCCCGTCGGAGAGGTTGTAACGGTGATTGAACCCGCCGCCCACTTTTACGGCGTATTTTTCGAATATGCGCATGTTGGGGGTGGTCTTGCGGGTGTCGAGCAGTTTAAGCCCCGTGCCTTCCAGAAGCTCCACCATCTCGCGGGTGTAAGTGGCTATGCCGCTCATTCTCTGTAAAAAGTTCAAAGCGACCCGCTCCCCCGAAAGGAGCACTCTTATATCCCCCACGACCTCGGCGAGCAACTGACCCTTTTCAACTTCGTCGCCGTCGGCAACATACGCCTTTACCCACGTGCGCGCGTCGAGAATCTTAAACGTTCTTTCAAAGACCGAAAGCCCGCATATTACTCCCTTTTGCTTGCATATGAGCTGAACGCTGCCCTTTCTGAAAGAATCGATAACGGCGTTGGTACTCACGTCCTCGGTGGATATGTCCTCTTTGAGGGCGAGTTTTATGTATTCGTCTGCATTAAGTACGTCCGAAATGGGGTTTAACACGTTCTGCCTCCTTTATGGCGTTTTTTACAATCTGTTTATAGCTTTGAAGAAGTTTGTCGGGGTCGGCGTATTTACTTTCGTCGAGCGCGCCGCACGCCTTTTGACTTACCTGCGCAGGATACCTCTCATAGCCCTTTGCTATGTCCTCCGCCGCCCTCTTCGAAAAGAGCAGGCTCTCCAGAAGCGAGTTCGAAGCCAGCCTGTTTGCGCCGTGCACGCCGTTGCAACAGGTCTCGCCCACCGCGTACAGCCGCTTCATCGTCGTTCTCCCGTAGAGGTCGCTCCTTATTCCCCCCATAAAATAGTGCTGGGCGGGCACAACGGGTATGCACTCTTTGAACACGTCGTACCCCTCTTCGGCGCATTTTTCGGCAATCGAAGGGAAGTGCGCACGGATCTCTTCGGCGGGTATGCCGCGCATGTCGAGCCAAACGTAGGGCGTGCCGTCCTCTTCCATCTTCTTATATATAGCCGCCGTAACCACGTCGCGCGGCTGCAGTTCGTCGCAGAACCGCTTAAAGTGCTTGTCGAGCAGCACCGCGCCCTCGCCGCGGACCGATTCGGATATCAGAAAACTTCTTCCGCTCTCGTTCTCGGTGTAAAGGGTCGTGGGGTGGATCTGCACATAGTTGATGTTGTCTATCGCAACGCCGTGGTTTATGCAAACGGCTATGCCGTCGCCCGTCAAAAGTCTGAAATTGGTGGAGTGCGTGAACACCCCGCCTATCCCGCCACACGCAAGCACGGTGTAATCGGCGCAGACGGCGTATACCTCGCCCGAGGCGTTGTCCATGACTACCGCCCCGGCGCACCCTTCTTCGCCCTCGATAATGTCGAGCATTGTCGTCTTTGCCAGAATTTTGACGTTTTTAAGCTCCTCGACCCTTTTTAAGAGGGTGGAAGTTATCTCCTTGCCCGTGCAATCCTCGTGGAAACATATCCTGTTGCGGGAGTGACCGCCCTCGCGCGTGACGGCGAGCGTGCCGTCGGGGTTGCGCGCGAAGTCCGCGCCGAGAGCGACAAGCTCGTCGGTTATCTCCTCGGAGTGGTTTATCATGCACTCCACGGCTTCGGGGTTGTTTTCGCCGTGTCCCGCGCGCATAGTGTCGTTGAAATAGTCGCCGAAGTCCTCTTTGCCCTGCAGGCGGCAGATGCCGCCCTGCGCAAGGTAGCTGTCGGACTTGTCGGGAGTGTCCTTGCAGAGCAGAACTGCCTTTAAGGATCCGGGCAGATGCAGCGCGCAGTTAAGCCCCGCAACGCCCGTGCCGACTATCAATACGTCGTAACCGTATTCTGTTCGCATATAAAAAAGTCCTTTACGCGGAATTATTACGTATACTACTTTACACCAAAACTTTACACCTGTCAAGTCATATGTAAAGGTTTTATAAAAAACCCCCGCTATACTGCGGAATAGACCCGTTCGACGCGCTTCGCTTGCTCAGGGTGACAGTTATTATTTAAAACAACGGGCGCGGCTGACAACAGCCGCGCCCGCACATTACTTTCAAAAAATGCCCTTTACTCTATCACTACGAGCGCACCCTCGCCCGCTTCGAGTTGCAATTGCAGGGTATTGCCCGTGAATTGGGTCTTTTCAGCCTTGATCACCGAATATCCGCCTACGGACGCGTTGAATTTAAGCGTTACAACGTCGGGCGTTTCGCCCTCGCGCACGGAGTTGTTGGTGATGTAAAACGCCGTTTTTCCGTTATAGTCGAAACAGCCCACAAGCGCGTGTCCCGCCGTTACCGCCGTAAGTTCTTTATACGTCTCCAGAAGATCGCTTTCGGGGATATAGCAATTGTGCTCCGCCGTCGCGCTCCACGGCGTGCTGCCCGCGATTATAATGCCCTCGCTCTTAGAGCACATGAGCACCTCGTCCACAGCCGCAACCTGCGTGTTGGCTTCCTTTACTATATCGAAAACCTCGTCTCTGCGGTTGCCCTCGCCGTCGAACATAGAGCCTTCGTAACCTCTGCCTAAATCAAGACCGACAAAGTACGACATTCCCTTCGCCCCGTAGGTCAAAGAAGTGTTGACAGACCACAGCGTTTCGGCTCTGTCGGGCACGAAGTTGTCTGCGGCAAAGCGGCAATTCTGAATGAACGTCCAGAACGGCACGTTGGCTTTAAGAGCCGCCGAGCGGATTATCGACATAGTTTTGAAGTAATCTTCCCTCGGCGTGCCGCGCAGAGCGACCTTCATATGATGGGGATAGAAGTCGTAGCTCAGCACTTTGGGCTTGCATATCTCCATAAAGTCGTTCACATATTCTTCAAAGGAATACTCGCCCGTCTCGGTGGGAACGGCGGGTACATTGCCTGAATCGTAGGTTCTGAACCAAAGCTGTTCCTTGGTCGCGTACATGGGGAAGAGATTTATCCACCACAGGGCGTCGCGGGTGAGTTCGGGCATGAGTCCGTCGAGGTAGGGTTCCATATCGGCAAGCGTCTCGAAGTTGACGCGACCCGGTTCGTCCGAAAGCATGATACCCGCAAATGCGCTGTGATACTTTGCCTCGGCAAGGGCGGTCGCGGTCAACTCTTTGTCCTCGATGACGTCTACGCCGTAAGGGCGTACAAGGTAAGCAAGCCCGTAGTCCGCGCAATGGTTAAGCGCAACCGTGCTCACGCCTTCCCAGCCGCCCACAAGGGTGTTTATACCCGCTTCCTTGTAGTCCTGATAGAGGCTCACCTTGTCGAAGAGCGCGTTGGTGATGGGATTATAAACGCATATGGGCATGGTCTTGTAGTCGTGACAGCGCATCCAGAACGAACCGTAGGTCTCGTTGGTTACGTCGACGACGGTCGTGCCGCCCGTGCTTCCGCCCGAAACGCCTCCCGTCGTTCCGCCCGTGGTTCCGCCCGTGGAACCGCCCGTGGAACCGCCCGAAGAACCCTGCTGCTGACCCGTCGTTCCGCCCGAGCCGTCGCCTGCGGGCGGAGTTGCGCCGCCTGCACAGCCCGCACAAAAGAGCAGCATTGCCGCCGAAAGGGCTATCGCCAGAATTTTCTTTTTCATAATACACCTCTTTGTAAAGATCGCGCTTTTTGCGGGGTTTTAATTAACTTTGCCCGTCAACGTTTATTATCTGCCGCTTGCAAAAAATTTATCGCAAACGACGCGTTTTAAGGGCGATCGCCGCAAAAAAGGCGATGCGCAAGCAAGGTAACGCACGCGCGCACCTTATGCGCACATTATATATTACGCCCACATTATATAACCGAAGAGCGCGCTTTGTCAAGCAAATGAGCCCATATAATATACGCGCCGCGCCGCGTTCGATTAATATCATAAAACGACAAAATAAGTAAAAATTCAGGGGGTAACGGGGGCAAGGGCGGGAATAGGATAGAGCATAGGAGAAAATGGCTTTATGAAAATTTCCCGACTGTACGGCAAAAAAATTATCGGAGAGGGGGTTGAGGGCTACGTCGTTTCGGTGGAGACGGCAAGCGGCGGAAAAGCCCGACTTATGTGCGCCGATAAGAACGAAAGAGAGTTCTATCTGGATCTGCAAAGGGTCAAAAAAGCCGACGAGCACGCGGTGTACGTCGGGGCGGGAGATATTTCGGGGAACGCGGTCAATAATGACGGCGAAAGGTTCAGCCCGCTGCGCCTGGGACGGGCGGCGTTCGATCAACGGGGCAATTATCTGGGGAAGCTCGCCGAGGCGACGGTTCGCGGCGGGAAGATCGCAAGGGTCAAAATAGGCTTGAAAAATTACGCCGCCGAGGAAGTTATATTCGGCGACGTGATAATAGTCAGAGGGCTTAAAAAGCTCAAAGCCGACGTCTGCAAAAACGGAGCGGTGCTCTTCAAAAAGGGTACGCCCGTAACGCGGGAGACCCTCGAGCGCGCGGCGGACGCGGGCGAATATGTGCAGACGACGTTGAAGAGTTTGTAACTTAAACGTTCCGTTTGAGCGGCGTGTCGCCGCGGACGGGATTCTTAACGGCGGGGAAGCGGAACGCTTGCGAAGCTTATTCGGGCTTTTCGGGAGCTGTACGAAGTAAGAAACTTTGGAGATGCGAGCAAGACAAGGCGAACGAGCGACGACCGCAGGGAGTGTACATAAACGTACACGACCAAGGCGGAGCGATGTTCAACGCCGTATTGCGACGCATATACGAAGTTTAACGGCAGTCAAACTTCGTACTTCGCCATAAGTTTCAACAGCATATTAAAACTCTCGTTCAGAATCTCGCTTTCGGCGGGGGTGAGCACGCCCTTGATGCGAAGCACCTCGAGGGTGTTTTTCAACTTTTCAAGCTCTTGCCTGTCGGAGTTCCCCAAGTCCATGCCGAGCAGTTTTTCGGTCACCTTTATGGCGTGTTCGAGGCGCACCCCGCTTTTGACCTGCGCGCCCTTCCTCTTTGCGGCGTCCGCGGCGGCGGTGGGCGGCTTGCCCTCTTCGCCCGAAAACCCCGAAAGGGGCTGAACGGCGGGCTGTACCATGGGTTGAACCGATATGTTCGGCTGAACGGTCGCAACGGGCTGAACGGTTACGACGGGCTGTGCCGAAACGGGCTGAACCGCGGCGGGCTGAGCCGCCGTTATTTGCCGATCCGTCGCCTCCTGCCTTTCCGCAACGCCCGTGCGGACGTTACCCAAAGGCGCGTTCCCAAAGGATCGCACGGGCTGTGTTGCCGAAGCAACGGGAGCGCGGGCGGGTTTTTTATTCTTCTCCCTGAAAGCAAAGCACAAAAAGCCGTAAAGAATGTACCCCGCCGCCCAGAACAGCGCGGCAACCGCCGCCGACGGGGCGAGGTCGCCGACCGTTAAAAAGGCGCAAAACGTGACCGCCGTGTAGGCGTTGACAAGGCACAGGTACGGGGTTTTGGGATAGCGGCGGAGCGAGGGTACGAGCCATTCGAGCACGATCGCCGCGAGCGTTAAAGCGGCGAACGAGCCGAAGATGAACCACACGAGCCAATCGAAGGGCGGACTGCTGAAAAGCGCATAGACGTTTTCGGAAAACTGACTGAACATATCGCCTTAAATTATAGCCCGCGCACATTAAAAAGGAGAGCTTAATTTGTCGCAAATACTCTGCTTTTGGCGGTTCGGCAACATTTGGCGGGAAGAGGTAGCGTTATTTATTTTGAAATAATATCGGGGCATATTATGGAATGTTTCGCGCGCGGGCGTTTGCAACGCCCGCGCGCATAATATCGGAGCGAATTATGGCACTGTTCCGCCCCGCGGCGGGGTATTCCCCGCCGCGGGGCTTTATTTTAAATAATAACTGTCACCCTGAGCAAGCGAAGCGCGTCGAACGGGTCTATTCCGCAGTTTAATTATGACCCCCACCCTTGTGTTCCCTCCCCCTGTTCTTTCCCCTTTCCCTCCCCTTCCGCTTCGGAGGGGGAGGGCGTAGGGTAGGGGTAGCGGGAGCGCGCAAGAGGCAATGAACGAGCGTTTTTTGGGTTCGCGTTTCAAAGAGCAAGAGCAGACCACGGGGGGATTATCTCACTTAATCGCCCGCGCAATTATGCGCGGGTCTCATAGCGTTCGAAATGACAGTGCCATAATAAGCTCCGATATTATAGAACGCACCCCCTCAGTCCGCAAGCGGACAGCTCCCCCTCTCAGCAAGCCGTGAAGGGGAGCGAATGGGAAAGTTTAATGTTTGATTGCCTTTGCAATTACGAAGTTAGAAACTTTGTAGATGCGAGTTATGCAAGGAGCGCGCGGATTTTGCGATAGGAGCTTACAATGACGTAAGTGACTGAGCAAAAACGCAAGCGCGACACCGCAGAACGAAGCATATACGAAGTTTAACGGAAGCAAAGCGGCGGCGCAGGTACCGCGCCGCCGCCTTTTGTTGAACAGCCGTTCCGTTCGTCCACTCTCAACGCCGTTAAGAATCCCGTCCGCGGCGACACGCCGCTCAAGCGAAACGCTTGCGGCTTAAACCCGCACGCTATATCCCCCCATTCACACTTCGGTCTGGTAGCGGGCGAAGATGTTGACTATGGTCGCGCGGATACTTTCGGGCGGGACTTTCATTATTATCGAGGCGGCGCGGCGGTAGAGCGCGAGCTGGGGAGCGTACTTCCTTTTAAGCTCCTCTTCGCCCTTTTTGGAGTACTTGTAGTCGACTATCCGCACCCCGCTTTCTCCCACGGCGATGAGGTCCATAGCCCCCTGCACGAGCACTTCGTCCCGCGCCTTTACGTCCATTATGTCGCACGCCCGCATTTTACACAAAAACTCCTGCTCGCGCATAAGCCGACAGTCTTTGAGCGTTGCGAACACGGGCATCGAAAGTATCGAGAAAAGTTCGTCCGCGTTCAGAAGCCGCGCCTGCGCGGGGAGCAGTTTGCCCGAAGCCGAAAGTTCGGCTATCTCGCGCGCTATCCCCTCTTTGTCGATAACCGAAAAGTCGCAAAGCTGTAAAAACCTGTGGTACGCCGTGCCCCTGTCCGCGTCGGTCTCGCCCTCGCCGCCGAACAGCTCTTTAACGGCGTACGGTTCGTCCTCGCTCCTGCTCTTCAAAATTGCCGAAGCCGAGCTTTTCAAGGGCAGA
Source organism: uncultured Clostridia bacterium (assembly GCA_947629515.1). Classification (GTDB taxonomy): domain Bacteria; phylum Bacillota; class Clostridia; order Christensenellales; family Borkfalkiaceae; genus Coproplasma. The sequence goes on along the minus strand of CANRDY010000019.1, from coordinate 16,667 downwards.
TCGATGCTGTCGGCGTGGGGATATTCCCGCATGAATTGCCTTTGAAGCTCATTAAACACCTGCTCGTCGGGTCGGGCGGCAAGCGCGCTTTCGGCGGCGTTTATTCCGGAGATCTCCCCGGGGTCGGGGAGAATTTCGCAGGGCACCGCGTTCATATCGAAAGTCCTTGCGTAGCACTTTGCGTTGAAGCGCGCCCACGCGTCGGCGGGGAGCAGTTCCTCGCTTAAAACGTGCAGAGAATACTGCGCGCGCGTGCATGCGACGTAAAAAACGTTCAAGTCGTTTTTAAGCTCCTCGCGCTCCTCGCGCTCCCTGCAAAGCCGCCCCAGAAGGGTGGGATATTTCTTCCTCGAACCGTCGTCGAAGAAATTATGTACGAACCCGTATTCCTCGTCGAAGGGAATTTCCCTGCCCTTTTCGCCCTCGAAAGTGCGGCATATGTCGGCGAGGATCACTACGGGAAATTCCAGCCCCTTGGAGTCGTGTATGGTCATTATCTTTATACTGTCGGAAGAGGAACGCGGGGGCGCGGGTATATTGTAGCCCCCCGCCTTTAACGAATTGAGAAAAGGCGCGAGGGTCATATCCGCGCCGCTCCCGGAAAACCTGAGGACGTTTGCGAGTTTTTCGCCCCCGTCGGCGGCGTACACGGCTTCGAGCCCCGTGCTTTCGAGCACTTCGTCGACAAGCTCGCCCGCCGTCAGAACTTCCGCCATGTCGCGCAAATCTTCGAGTTTTTTGAAGAACGTGTTGAGTTTTGCGGCAATCGGCGTGCGCATGCGGGCGGCGTAATCCTTACAGCACTCAAAGAACGCGCGCCTGTCGTCTTTGCCCGCAAGCCTTATTTCGGCAAGCTCCTCTTCGTTCAGCCCCCCGAGGGGCGAAAGGAGCGCGGAGACGAGCGGCACGTCCTGCGCGGCGTTGTCTATGACCGAGAGAATGTCGAACACGCACTTGACTTCGGGAAGGTCGAATATATTGCCCTCTTTCGCGCCCGAGACCGAATAACCCCCGTCCCTCAGCGCGCGCACGATGCCCTCGCCCGAGTTGTTCTTGCGGACGAGTATGCAGATATCTCCCTGCTGGGTGTCGACATATTTCCCCGAGGAAAGGTCGAACCGTTGACCTTTAAGCTCCTCTTTGACTATCGAGAGCACGGCAAGCCCCTCGCGCGTGTGACCGATAGTTCTGCCGTCGTCCATGACCGAATAGACCTTTGTCCTTTGCTCGCGCTCTTTTTGTTCCTTTCCGAAAACGCGCAAAAACGCCGAGCCGCTTCCCTCGGGATAGCCGCCGTCGGAGCGCATGGGCGCGGACTTATAGTCTATTCCGCACGTCTTTAAGGTCATTGCCGAGGAGAACACGGAGTTGACGAAGTCTATCACCTTGGGGGAACTTCTGAAATTGCCCGTAAGGCGCAACGCCGTGCCCTCGCCGTTTTCGAAGCGGCGGAACTTGTTTGAAAAATAGACCGACTTGCTCCCGCGGAAGCCGTAGATAGCCTGCTTTACGTCGCCGACGAGGAAGGTCTCGCCCGTGAGCGCGGAGATTATCTCTTCCTGCACGGGGTTGACGTCCTGATATTCGTCGACGAACACCCGCTTGTAGCGCGTGCGTATGTCCGCCGCCGCCCGACTTTGCAAAAGTTCGAGGGTGAGGTGTTCGAGGTCGTTGTAGTCGAGCTTGTTCTCGGCGCGTTTGAGGCGGGTATATTCCCCGTCGAACGCAATCAGAAGGTCGGCAAAAGCGGCAGCCGTCCGCCCGCTTTCGATAAAGTGTTTCTTCGCCGTCTCCTCGTCGCCGAAATCGTTTATATCCCTGTACGCCTTTTGTATTTTATCCTTGAAGTCGCCGTATCTTTTGCCCTCTTCCCTGTCCTCGGGCGTATCGTTGGGCTTGCGGGCGGTAATGAGCGCGGGCTTTTCGTCGAATATCTCCAACCCCTTTGCCGTATCGAGCGCGGACAGCATTTCGCCGAATATGGCGTTATACGCCCTTGCGTTGGCGGCGTTTGATATTCTGAACCCCGCGCGGAACTCAATCACCCTTTCGGCGAGCGCGTCGTACCGTTCGGCGGCGTTTTGTTTAAGCTCCGAGCACACCTTAAAAAAGCCCTCTTCGGTGTAAAGCTCCCGCGCCTTTTCGAGCATTTGGATATAGCGCGCGTGGGTGCGCACTTTGTTGTAGCCCTTAAAGAGGTACTCTTTGAGCCTTGCGTCGGAGTGCTTATACGAATATCTTTCGACGAGGTGTAAAAAATCCCCGTCGCCCCTTTCGTACAGCTCCGAAAAGACGTTCTCCGCCGCCCTGTCCTTTAAGTCTAAGGCGGAGCTGTCGTCGCCCGACATTATGTCGAAGCCCGCGTCGACGCCGAGCGCATAGAAGTGCGTTCTTAAAAGTTTGGCGCAAAAGGCGTGAATGGTCGAGATGTCCGCCGCGGAGATAGCCGCAAGCTGTCCTTTGAGCCTCTCCTTTTGCTCTCTGTCGGCGGTCTCCATTCGCTTTATGAGCGCAAGGCGCAGTTTTTCTTTCATCTGCGCCGTCGCCTTTTTGGTGAAGGTAACGGCGAGTATCTCCGTGAGGTCGACCCCCTCTTCCACGGCGCGGACGAGCTTTTCGATCATTACAAAGGTCTTGCCGCTTCCCGCCGAGGCGGAAACTATCACGTTGCCGCGGCTTAAAACCGCAGGCTCCTGTTCGGGCGAAAGTCGGGGCATTATTCTTCCTCCTTATCGGGCGTTATGTCGGGCGATTTTTGGGGAACGTCTCCCGAAGATTTTCGGGAAACGCTTTTTGCAAGCCCGGCGGGAATATCCCCCGCAGATTTCAGGGGCGTACCGTCCGCGCTTTGGTTTGCGCTTTCGGACGGTTGTTCGGGCGATATATCCGCGCCTTTTGCGCGTTTGCCCTTTGATTTTTTGGGGGAAGGATCGTCCTCGGGCGGGGGGACGTAGCCCGCAATTCTCGCAAGGTCGGCAAACTTAACGGCTTTCACCTCGCGTTCGCCGCCGTCTCTGCCGAGGGCAAAGCCGCACGCGCCGCCCATTTTACAGCTCTCGCACGTCTTTTTCGACGAGGGCGAGGGCGCGACGTTCCCGCCCAGCATTTCGCGCGCGCCGCTCTCCGCCAAAAGGAGCGAATATCTCAGAAGATATCCGAACTGTTCGCGGGGAATAAGGCTTTCGGGTTTGGAGCCTCTGCCCGTGTAAACTTCGATATATTTCGACTTTTTTCCCGCCGTGTAAGTAATATCCGAAGCGGTCGCGACGTCTTCGCCCGAATCCATAAAGCCCTTCAAACGGAACACGCCGTCCTCTTTTGCGTCGTCCCACGAGTACTGCGCGGGGAAGTAGTAAGCCCCCACGGCGCGCTTTCCCCGCGAAGCCGAAAGAAGATACAGAGGCAACTGTAACTTCACCCCCGCGTAGTTGAGCTTTGCGTCGAAGTCGGTGTTGCCCGTCTTGTAGTCGATAACGCGAACCATGTCGCCGTATTCGTCCACCCTGTCTATGCGCCCTGTAAGGCTTATGTTCCCGAAGAGGGGAAGGGTGCACTCGTGCTCGGTCTCGGCCACGGCAAAGCGGGAGTTGTGAATCTGCTCGAACATGCCCTCCGCCGTCTTTGCCGCCTCGGTTTTGAGGGCTTCGGCGACGTATTTTCCGCGGTTCTCCGCCGAAAGCGCGCTGTACGGGGGGCGGGAGAGCAGTTCTTCCGCCACTTCGTAAGCCCTTTTGAAAAACTGTCCGCCGTCGGTAAAAGCCGCACATTCGGAGGCGGTTTTTTCGAGAACGGCGTGAATGAAGTTGCCCGTATCGACCGCGCGGAACGCGCCCTCTTCCCGCTCGTGCACTTTAAGCCCCCTGCGCATGAACGCGAGGAAAGGGCACATGAAATAGGCTTCGAGCGCGGTTGGCGAAACGCCGCCCTTGGAGTTGGGGTAAAGCTCCCCCGCGGACTGCACGGGGGCAACCTGCCGCTTTTTTAAGGCGAGGTCGGCTTCCCGCCCGAAGCCGCGGGCGCACAGCTCGGAGTAGAGCGCGGACAGCGCGGCGGGGCGCGCGCGTTTGAGCGACCCCGAAAGCAGTTTTAAGGCGGGCACGGGTTCGCTTCCGTAGAATATGAACGCGTCCCCCGCGAGCTTGCGCCTGCGTATGGGAATGGGCGCAAGGCGTTCCCCCGCCATTGTTTCAAACGCCGCGGAGGCATACGCGAGTATCTCGCTCGCCCCGCACTCGTCGTTGCCCTTTTTGGCGGGATATGTAAGATATAATTTTTTGCGGAAAGCGCACAAATTGAGCGCGGCGGTCTCTCTGTTGCGGGCGTTGACCTGCCTTATCTTGGGAGCTATCTCCACGTTCGCCCTTTCGAGCGCGGAGATCTCCCTGTCGGTCAGAAGCGAACAGTCGGCAAAGGTCGGGGGCGCGTCGCCCGTCAGCCGCACGGCGAACACCACGTCACTGCCCGTGTTTGCCGTCGCCGTAAGGTCACCCACGAACACCGCGTCCGCCTTGGGCGGAATGATAGAAACGCGCATGGCGGCAAAGCCGCTCTTCAATATTTTTGCCGCTTCCTGCGGGGGAAGTCCGCCCGCCACCGCCTCCGCCTCGGACAGCACCGACATAACTCCGCCGAACGCGCGCGCAGACAGCGCGGCTTCCGCGGGGAGAGTATCCTTGAACCTTTCGGCGATCTCCGCAAGTTTTTCCTCGACGCCGAATTGCTCCAAAAGATCGCGTATACCCCCGAATATGCCCTTTCGAACGCCCTTTCCGCCGACTTTATTGGCGGCGGGTTCGCCCGCGTTTTCGCCCGCGCTTTCAAAGGCTTTTCCCCCCGCGTTTTCTTCCGCGGCGGGCGCGCTTTCGTCGGTCTTTTCCTCCGCGCTCTTGCCGCCTTTAAGCGAGGCGCGCAATACGGAAAGCCCCTTTATAAAGGTCTCCCTCACACTGTTTATCGCCCGTTCGTCCATTCCGCAGTTTGAAAGGATCGCGCCGTCGGGTTCCCTCAGAACGCCGCCCCTGTACGCGGCAAAGCGCAGAGCGTAAGTTCTGAAACAGTCCTTGTCGGCTCTGTCGGCGGGGAAGTAGGGCGAGGCGACGACGGCGTCGACGTCGCGGGGCACGCAGCCCGAGTTAAGGCAGGAGAGGTATGAATTGACGAACGCGCAGAGCGGGTGCTCCGAAAGGGGTATGCGCCTGTCGGCAAAGTAAGGTATGCGATACTGAGCGAACACCCGCGAGAGCAGCCTTTTGCACCCGTCCATGTCGGGGATCATTACCGAAATTTTGGAGTAACGTTCCCCCTCCGCCACGTGTTTTTTTATGGCGGCGGCGACAAATTCCAGCTCTTCCTCTTCGCTCTCGGCGGAGAACATGCGCACGTTGTCGCACTTTACGGGCGCGCGGTAGTAGCTCTCGGGGTCGTAGAGGCTCTTTCGCAACGCGTCCGCCTCGGGGATAAGCCCGCTCGGGGCGGTCGTTATGCGGCAGCCGCCGAAGTTTTCGCCCGCCTTTTCGAAGAGCGCGCACGCCTCGTTGACATATATATCCTCGCTCCCGCAGATGAAAAACCCCGACGTGTCGCGGGCGGTCTGCATGGCGGCGCGCACGCACTCCGCCGAAGCCCGCGTAAACGCCTGAAAGCCCAGAAATATCACCCGCGATCGCGCTATATTGCCGCTCGAAAGCACGGCGGGGGCAAGCTCTTTCAAGTAGCGGTTTCGGTCCTCTTTTCCGAAATTTTCAAGGTATTTTTCGTATTCTTCGTAAATGAGCGCGATGTCGTGCAGTTTGTCCGAAAGCAGACCCTTTTCTCCCTCAGCCGCCCTTTTGACCTCTTCGGGGCGTATGCGGGAAGAGTAAAAGAGGGCGATCGTATCGTATACAGACTGTGCGGCGGCGGGAGCGGACAGCCTTTTAAAAAGGCGAAGCTCGCCCGAATTTCCCTCAATAATGGCGCGGACCGCCATCGCCGAACCCTGCGCCGAAAGCACGTCGCCGCGTCCGCCCTTTTCGGAGGAGAGAAAGCGCGCAAAAGTGTACACCGAGGTCAGAAAAGTTCCGCCCACGGCGGAGCACACGGCGCGCTCGGCGGCAAGCGAAAGTCTGTCCTCGCAGAACACCACCGTTTTTACGCCGTCGGCTTCGTTTTGCGCGGCGGCTGCGGCAAGCGACGAGAGCGCGTCGGCAAGACAAGCGCAATGGATCGAAGTAATCATGACCCTATTATAACATATCGGACATTTATTTTTAACTATTTTGGGGTAGAAAAGTTTTTACAATTGCAAAATTATATGCTATAATAGGCACTGAAATCTCAAATTACGGTAACGCAATGAAAAAACTCTTAAAACTATCGGCAATAGTCGCCGCGGCGGCGGTCATCGCGGGCGCAACGGGAGCGGCGGGATGCGCGGCTTCGAACAAGAACCTCGCTTCTCTCGCCTCGAACTGGTACACCGATACCTCGTTCGGGCGCATACAGCCCACTTTCATCGAGGGCAATTCCACCTTTTCGAAAGAATGCCTCGAATATACGGTCACAAAAGTGCCCGCCGTGCTCGACGGCAGGGAGATCTCGAACGCCACCTATTCGGTGGACTACGCGGGCGGCGTTTACAGCACGGAGTTCTGTGCAAAGAACTTCGACATAGCAAGCCTTACGCACAGCGAGTTCAGGGATAAATATACCGAGGCGGCGGGAGGAGGCGGCATTACCGCCTATTACTTCAAAACCGAACTTCGCTTCGACGGCATAACCTACAAGTGCGGCGACAGTACCGAGACTATCGAAGACTGCTATGCGGTGACCGAGGCGTACTTCCTCTCCGTGCGCGAATATCTGCGCCCCCTTTACAGCAGAAAACAGTTCCGCTATCCTTTCTCCGTCAACCTCAACGCCTATTCCATAGCCGACACCTACGAGCTTGTCGAGGGCGAATATATCAACTACTACTCCTTTGACTGCGACAAGGTAATAACCGAGGCGAACACCAACAACTCTTCCGCCGCAAGCGTAACGGGGGAATTTACCTATGATCTCGGCGGGAACGATTCGACGTTCGACTCATATCAGATGCCCATAGTGGCGCGCGGTATGGGCAATCTGACCTCTTCGCTTTCGCAGAATATCCAGATCTACGCCCCCGCCGACGGGCAGTTCGGCTACACCTTAAAGGGCGGCAACGCCGCGCTTTCTTCAAACGCCGATAAAGCGACGGCGGAAAAGAGCGCGTTGCAGACGCTGTTGCAGGACGCGGGGCTTTTCACCCCCAAAGAAATCGAGGTGGACGGCGAGAAGAAACTTTCGGAGCTTGAAACGGTGAGCGTTTCGTGCAATTTCAACTCGGGCATGACGGGCGTTACGCCCACGTATTGGTTCGCCTCGATCCTTGACGGGCGCAACAACGCGGGGCGGGCGACCATGGTCAAGTACTCCGAACCGTTGCCCTTTAATTTGGGCGTGCTCGAGTGCGTTCTCACCCGCGTCGACAGCACTTTGGTGACGTGATGGCTCGCAAGCGTTCCGCTTGAGCGGCGTGTCGCCGCGGACGGGATTCTTAACGGCGGGGAAGTAATACGGCGTAACGGCTGATCAACGGGAGGCGGCGTGCGCCGCAAACGAGATTTTTAATATAGTAAATTCGCTCCCCTTCGCGGCTTGCCGCGAGGGGGAGCTGTCTGTGTAACAGACTGAGGGGGTGCGTTCCAAATATTATCGGAGCGACATAAGCCACTGTCATTTCGAACGCTATGAGACCCGCGCATAAATGCGCGGGCGATTAAGTGAGAGAATCCCCCCGTGGTCCGTGCTTGCACTTTGAAACGCGTTATCACTTCCAAAATAACATTCACCTTATAATAACCCCGCTATACTGCGGAACAGACCCGTTCGACGCGCTTCGCTTGCTCAGGGTGACAGTTATTATTTAAAATATATCGGGGCGCGATTTCGATCGCGCCCCGCCACATTCGTCTTATTCGCCACATTCGCCTTATTCGTTCCGGCAAATCACTATATCCGTCAAACCCATTCCGCCCTTAAAAGCCCTTAAAGCCTTTCCCGAAAAACTACCTTCGTATTTCGTAGTTCTGGTTCATAAGGTTTATGATCGACTCCTCGTCGTCGGTTATGTTGAAATCCCCGTGCATCGTGTGCTTTATCACCGACGAAGCCACGGCAAAGTTTACTATGTCCTCGGGGTCCATCTGCCTCATTATGGCGTAGATCATGCCGCTCGCAAAGGCGTCGCCGCCACCCACTCTGTCGAGTATATTGAAGCGGAACGTCCTGCTTTCGTAGGTCTCGCCGTCGTACCACATGAACGCCTTCAAGCTGTTTTCACTGCCCGAATGTACGTAACGTATGTGCCGACCTATCGCCTTTATGTCGAACCGCTTTGCTATCTCGCGGAAGATCCTGTCCTGATCCTTATACGAGGGGTTCATCGAAAGCCCGTCCTTCATGTCCTTGCCGTCGGGTCCCGGAAGATTTATCGGTTCTATCCCGAAGAGCACGTCGACGTAGGGAAGATACTCCGTAAGGCAATCGCGCGCTTCCTGCCAGCCCCACAGCGCGCTTCTGAAATTGCAGTCGAAGCTGACCGTAAGCCCCAGCTTTTTGGCGGCTTTGAGCGCGTACATTATAAGGTCGCGGCAGTTCTGCGAGAGCGCGGGCGTTATTCCCGAAAGGTGCAGCCACGTAAAGCCCGCCAGCTTCTTTTCGAAGTCCACCTGCGAGAAATCGTAGGTCGCGAACGCCGAATCCTTCCTGTCGTAAGTCACCTTCGAGGCGCGCACGCCGAAGCCCTCTTCGAGGAAGTATATGCCCATTCTGCCCTTATCCGAATATATGCAGGGCGAACAGTGCACGTCGTTGGAGCGCAAATACCTTATCGCCGCCTTGCCTATGGACGACTCGGGCACGACCGTAAAATACGAGGAATCTATGCCGAGGTTCGAAAGGGAAGCCGCAACGTTGGCTTCCGCTCCGCCGTAAGTAACCTTAAACTCGTCGGTCGTTCTTATCTTTTCGTAATTGGGGGGCGAGAGCCTCAAAAGCAGTTCGCCCATGGTTATGAATTTTACGTTCTGTGTGTTTTCAGCCATAAATTTATCCCCCTGAAAATGGTTCACACGTATTATATCATTATTTTTTTTATTTGTACATACCTTAGAGCAAAAAATTAATTGCAATTTTTATTCGTATTTGTTAATATATATTCGATATACAATTATGCGCATAAGGAACTATCGATGAAAATTGCCATTAACACAAGCGCGATGACCAACGGAGACCTCGATTTTTCGGCTTTCGAAGAGTTGGGAGAGACGACGCTCTTCGGCGAACTCCCCCGAGACGAACTTAAAAAGCTCGTCGCCGACTGCGACGCGCTCATAGTCAACAAGGTCATAGTCGACGCCGACCTTCTGAACTGCTGTCCGCGCCTTAAATACGTTGCCGTGTTTGCCACGGGCTACAACGTCGTCGACGTGGACGAGTGCAAAAGGCGGGGCATTACCGTGTGCAACGTGCCGGGGTATTCCACCCGCGCGGTAAGCCAGCACGTGTTCGCGCTTTTACTTGCGCTTTTGGGGAAGGTTCGGGAATACTCCGCCTCGGTGAACGCGGGCGACTGGATAAAGAGCGAGAGCTTTTGCTATTTCCCCTTTGAAACGCACGAGCTGTGCGGCAAGACCTTCGGCGTGCTCGGCTACGGCAACATAGGCGGACGCGTGGCAAAGATCGCCGAGGCGTTCGGGGCTGTGCCCCTTATCTCCACCCGCAACGCGCCCGAAAACTGCCCCTACGAGACGGTGGGCTTCGAAGAACTCCTCGAACGTAGCGACATACTCTCGCTGCACTGCCCGCTCACCCGCGAGACGGCGAAGATAATAGACGAAAAAGCCATTGCCCGCATGAAAACGGGGGCGATTTTGATAAACACCGCGCGGGGCGGGCTGGTGGACGAAGTTGCATTGAGGCGGGCTTTGGAGAGCGGCAAGCTGTACGGGGCGTGCCTCGACACCCTTTCGGAAGAACCGATGCGCGCCGACAATCCTCTTTTTAACGCCCCCAACTGCATAATAACGCCGCACATCGCGTGGGTGCCCCTCGAAACGCGCAAAAGGCTTTTGGACATCGCCGTCGAGAACCTGAGAAAATTTATGCAGGGCAACCCCCAGAACGTGGTGACCGATCTCTGAAAAACGCCAAAAATCAATGTGAACCGATAAGATTTAGGGAACGCCCCACTCGGTTCGCTACGTAAACGGCTCCCCATCGTCTGCGACGATGGGGAGCGAATGGAGTTAATTTAATGCGCTATGCGCTCTGTTGCCCTTGCAATTACGAAGTGAGAAACTTCGGAGATGCAAGTTATGCAAGGAAAGCGAGGAAAACCCGAAGGAGTTTACTAAAAGGTAAATGACTGAGGGTTGCCGCAGCTTGACACAGCAGAACGTAGCATATACGAAGTTTTCGGGAGCAAAACGCCCGCGCGCGAAAACTACTTACCGAGAAACTTTTTTATTGCCGAAAACGTAGCCTCGGAGACGACGTGCTCCATCTCGCAGGCGTCGGCTTCGGCGTTGGCGGGGTCTACGCCGAGCTTCATCAAAAAGCCGCTTATGGTGCAGTGCCTGTCGTACACGCGCGCGGCATATTCCTGCCCCTTTTGGGTCAGGTGAATGTGCAGACCGTCGAACTCCACATAGCCCTCGGACTGCAAAATTTTAACGGCTTTTTGAACGGCGGGCTGCGAAACCCCCACTTTGCGCGCCACGTCTACGCGGTGTACGAACTCGTTGGAACGCGACAAAAGCAGTATGGCTTCAAGATAATCCTCGCCCGATTGATTGCGCTTCATACCGAAATTATAATACAAACTCCCGCCGTTGTCAACCTTTAATTTTTTTCGCCCCCTTGCACGCGCCCGCATACGGGGCGGAAACTTGCCGCAAAACTCAACACGTATGCACAAAACTCAACACGTATGCACAAAACTCAACACGTATAAGCAAAACGGCGGGGGTTACGGTCATTTGCGAACGGTTCGGCAAAAAATCAATCGGCGGTATCGTCGCCGTCGTCCTGCTCGGAGCGATAGAATTCAAAGACCTCTTCGAGCAGGTTTTCGTCGTCGATGGTCGTGAGCACGCCCGCCCGCTCGTCGTAGCCGAATATGGCTACGTCGCAGTTGTCGGGGTCGGCGTCGGCGGGAATGAGCAGGGCGTATTTTTTGCCCTTGTACTCCGTCACGTCGAAAAGGCGGTACTTTACGAGGTTTTCGTCCTCGTCGTAGAGTTCGATTATTTCGCCTGTTATGTCCTTGTTTTCTTCCATAGTTGCTCCTTTTTTTGGGGTTAATTTTAATATAAATTGCCGCGTCGGCTTTGATTTTGGTTTTCGCTTATCAGCCGTTTTTTGTCGAACGCTTTGCAGTCGCCTTTTGAAAAACAGCCGCATATATGTTTGATTTATTGGGGATTGCCGATTATTTTTTTCTTGAAAGAAAGCCGTCGAGGATATTTGCCGCCGCGAGGGCGTCGACGAAGTGCTTGCGCTTTTCGCGGCGCATGCCCTCTGAGATGAGCGTTTCGTGCGCCAAACGGGTGGTGAAGCGTTCGTCCTCGCACAGCACGGGTATGCCCGCGGCTGCCGTAAGGGCTTCTATAAACCTGCGGGTCTTTACGGTCTGCACGCTTTCGGTTCCGTCGAAGTTCAAAGGCAGTCCGCAGACTATCGCCGTCGCGCACTTTTCGCGCGCGATCTTTACGCACTCCGCAACGTCGGCTTCGAAGCCCTTGCGGACGTATGTGAACGACGGCAGAGCGTATGTGTTGAACGGGTCCGAAACCGCCACGCCTATGCGCTTATCGCCTATATCGAAGGCTACGTATCTTTCCATACCTCTATTTTACCACCCCTCGCCGATTTTCGCAAGCGTTCCGCTTGACCAAGTTTCTTAACAACGGGGAAGTAGTACTGCGTGTCGGCTGTTCAACGCGAGCAAACGTTCCGCAAACGTTCCGTTTGATCAAAAATCTTAACAACTGGGAAGTAGTACGGCATGTGGGCTGTTCAACGCGAGCAAACGTTCCGCCGCATTTTCACAGCCCCATAAAATTCAACGCAAGGAAAACTTTTACAGCAATACCCGCGTTGCAAATCGCGCATACTCTTAACGAGGGCGCACGGCGGCGGTTTTGCGCGGGCGTTGCCTGCGGGCGATCGTCAAAAGGCGGAGACCGCGGGGCGTTCTCGAAGGAGAGTTATGGAAAAATTTATTTTCGGGCTTGCCGTGGGCATGACCGCGGGGGCTGTTCTCGTCGCAAACAACTGCAAACTGAGAAATCTTGTAAAGAAAAATCAGGAAGACCTGATGGAAAAAGCCGAGTGCTATATCGACGAAAAGCTCGAACAGCTTGAAAAGTCCAGAGCGAAAAAGGCGCAGACCGAACAAAAATCGCAACAGGGCTGAATTAACCTTACATCGGGCAAACTCCCGAAAGAACCGCCGCGGAGAGATCTCCGCGGCGGTTTCTTTTGCGCATGCGCCGATACTATAATAAAAACACGGGCGCGGGGCTTTTAAGCCTCGCGCCGTTGCCGTTTGGTCTGCCCGCGCGGATTCGAACCGCGGGTCTCCAGAGTCGGAGTCTGACGTGTTATCCAACTGCACCACGGGCAGATTCTCCCGCCCCGCTTCAAGGGGCGTAAAACAGGTTGTTATTATTTATAATTTTGGTTCGCGTTTCAAAGTGCAGGCACAGACCACGGGGTCGAGTGCAAGCCGTGAAGGGGCGCGAATGGGGTAGGGTCATACGCTCGGTAACCCTTGCAAGAACGAAGTGAGAAACTTTGTAGATGCGAGTTATGCAAGGAAAGCGAGGAAAACCCGAAGGAGTTTACAATGATGTAAATAACTGAGGGTTGCCGCAGCTTGACACCGCAGAACGACGCATATACGAAGTTTAACGGGAGTAAAGTGCCTTAATGCGCTCCGATATTATTTAAAACCCTCTCTCCAAAAATCACTTCTCGGCGTAGCCGCGGATCTTTTCGGTAAACACGCGCCGCTGTTCCGCCTGCCTGTCGGCGTTGCGGATATAGCGCAAAAGTTTTTCCTTTATGCGCTCCCTCTGGCGGTAGTCGTCCTCGTAAAGGCGATACTCGGCAAGCGCAAGGTAATACTCCATTTCGATATTGCTCATGAACTGCGCGTTGACGTTCGAAACGCTGTATTCGTTATAGAGCTTCTTCCTCTCTTCGAGCGAATTAAACAGGTTCTCCTTAATTAGCTTCAACCGCTCTTCCTGCGGGGCGGTGCGCTCCGCGCCCTCTTCGCTTTCTATCCTTTCGAGGCAGTCGAGCGCGCAGAACATGTCGCGGTACATATACGCCCTCACGAGCCGCATGAGCTGAACGTTGAGTTTGGGCGAACAGCTCTCGAGCCTGTTGCACGCCTCAACGGTGTACGCCGAATACTCGTAAAGCCTGTTGCAGTACGTCCGCTTTTTGTCGTCGTCAAGCTCGCCGCCGTTAATGACCAGCAAATACGCAAACGCTATAAAATCGCTTATGGCGACCTGCAACGCCGTTTTCACCTCGCTCTCGGCAAGGTCCTCGACCTGATCGGAAAGTTCTTCGTAGCTCTCGCGCACGGAGTAGAATACGTCTTTGGGAACCGATTGCTCGTCGCCCGCATAGTTGACCTTTTTCAAAAAGCCCATGGTTATTATGGCGCATCGTACCGCGAGCAACAGCTCTTCGGACTGCAACGCGTGCTCGTCGAGCGAGGAGTAGAACTTCTCCATGTCCCTCAAAGCCTCGTCGCGCGTATCGGCGTAGATGACCGCCGAAAAGATATAACAGAACACGTACTGCGCCATTTCGTAGTTGGAGCTTACGGGGTTTTCGCAGTGCTTTGTAATTACGCCTCGCGTTTCGTCCCTGTCGATTATGACCTTCATTTTATTCTTGGTGAGCGAATTGCGCTGTGACGAGAAGAACTGTTCGGCAAGTTCTTCGGCTATCCCGTCCGCCGTTTTCCCCTCGGAAGAAAGACCGTAAGCCCACACCCCGCTTAAATCGCTGGGGATCTGGGGGTTGTCGATGAGGTAATGGTGCATCTTGTTGGGGTTGAGCTTGGCGAGCAGATATCCCCACTCGAACATGACGTTGGGGCTTAATCCCCCGTGCGCCTCGTTCTTCTGTATCAGCAAAATTGCCTGATCGCAGCCCTTCATCTGCTCGATGATAGTGCCGCCCACGTAGATATTTTTTATGCCGTTGGCGTTGCCGCCCACTATAGCCTCGTAACCGGGGCGCATGTTCACCCTGTCCCTCAGCTTTTGCGCTATCTCGAAGTTGCCGCTCCACGCTATGAATACCTTGCTCATAATTATTCCCCTTATTTTCCCTTTCGGAAATTAAAATTTTCCCCCTCGGGCGATCAAACTTAACCCTTTGGGTAACTCGAATTTTCCCCCTCGGGCAATCAAAATTTTTAAGATAAATTACAAAAATATCAAACTATATTAAAAGTTCTGCACAGTTATCGATACATTCCTGCACTGCGGCGAACGCGTCGGAGAGGGGTTTGCCGTCGACCAGCGCGTGACTTACCTGCAGCGCAAAGGGCATAAGATACCTCTCCCCCGCCCTTTGGCACTTGCCCCAGCAAACGCGGGGTATGGCGGCGAACACGGGGTCGTCGGGAATAGGGTTTGTCATCGTCTCGAAATCGAGCCACGGCAGGCAGGTGACGTAATACACGTCGACGCCGCTGTCGCCGAAAGGCTTGTTCCCGCCCGAGGCTATGGTATCTTCGATAAGTTTACGCGTATTTTTGAGGAACTCGGGGGCGTTTTGGCTCCACTTTGCGCGGCAGATGTCGAACGACCCGTCGCCGAGCGCGACGGTGAACGACGGATCGGGAAAGTCGTATTCGATTATCTGCTCCCCCTTTATGCGCAGACGAAGCTCGGGAACGGCGTTCAACCCCCTTACCGCAAGATACAAAAGGCTGTCGAAGAAGTGCCCGCCCGACTCCTTCAAAAAAATTTTGAGGGGAGTTACGTCCAGTTTTACCGAAAGGGCGTAGGTGGGATCGGAGAACTTCGAAAACCATAAATAGGCTTTTTTGCGGTTCCAGCCGTCTATGTCGATAACTTTCATAAACTTGCTCCTATGCCTATTATACCAACAAAATAAATTATTTGCAAATGTAATTGAGCTGTGTTATAATGTTTTGGAAGTTTTTGAGGTTTGAATTATGCCGCAAAGTAAGACAGTAGTGGTGGGAATGAGCGGCGGGGTCGACAGCTCCGTTGCGGCGTACCTCTTGAAAGAGGACGGCTATAACGTTATAGGACTTTTTATGATGAACTGGGAGGAGAGCGATCCTTCGGGCGCGTGTTCCGCGGAAGCCGACTTTGCCGACGTGGCGCGGGTGTGTTCGAAGCTCAATATCCCCTACTATTCGGTCAACTTTGCCGACGAATACCGCGAGCGGGTGTTTTCGTACTTCCTCAAAGAATACGCCGCGGGCAGAACGCCCAACCCCGACGTGCTGTGCAACCGCGAGATCAAGTTCGGACCTTTCCGCGAATACGCCCTTAAAATGGGGGCGGACTATATCGCGACGGGGCACTACTGCAAAGCTGGCAAAACCGACGGGCGCAACCGCCTTTTGAAGCCCGCGGACAGGTTGAAGGATCAGACCTATTTCTTAAATCAGGTAACAGAGCAACAGCTCGAGGGCGTGCTCTTCCCCCTTGAAAACCTTACAAAGAACGAAGTGCGCGAGATAGCCGCCCGCGAGGGGCTTTCGACGGCAAAAAAGAGGGATTCCACGGGGATATGTTTTATCGGCGAGCGCAACTTTAAGAACTTCTTAAAGGGCTATCTGCCCGCTCGGCCGGGGGAAATAAGGACGCTGAGCGGCGAGACCGTGGGCAGGCACGAGGGGCTTATGTACTACACCTTGGGACAGCGCAAGGGGCTGGGGATAGGCGGCGCAAAGGACGGCGACGGCAGGTGGTTTGTTATAAAAAAGGACCTCGAAAACAACGTGCTGTACGTTTCGCACGGCGACGAAAGTCCCCTGTATTCGGTGTCCTGCACGGTTTCGGGGCTGAATTTTATAGGCGTAGACCCGCCCGAAGAGTTTTGTTGCGGGGCGAAGTTCCGCTACCGCCAGAGCGAACAGAAAGTTAAAGTGCGGCTTTTGGGCGACTGCGCCGAAGTGGAATTCGAGACCCCCCAGCGCGCCGTGACCGAGGGACAGTACGCCGTTTTCTACGACGAGAACTCCTGCCTCGGCGGCGGAGTCATCGAATCAAGCAAGCGTTCCGCTTGACCATGTATCTTAACGGCGGGGAAGTAATACGGCGGAACGGCTGTTCAACGCGAGGCGGCAAGCTGCGGTGAAATTTTTGCCTGACGGCAAAAGTGAAATTTGCGCTACGCGCAAGTGAAATTTTTTGCTAACGCAAAAAGTGAAATTTTTTACCTATGGTAAAAAGTTGTGGTGAAGAATGTGCGGCGGGCACTTGTCAAAGTGCCCGCCGCATTTTTTAAATAATAACTCCGCTATACTGCGGAATAGACCCGTTCGACGCGCTTCGCTTGCTCAGGGTGACAGTTATTATTAGAACGCACCC
>CANRDY010000018.1 GCA_947629515.1 uncultured Clostridia bacterium | reverse complement strand
CCTATGAGAGCGACGGCTACTCGGGGTCGAAGTTCTCCACCGCCCTCTCCACCGAGTAGCCGTCGCTCTCATAGGCTATCAGGTACTCGTATAAAAGTAACGCCTCGTGGAAATTCTTGTTCATCAGAAGGACGTTGGTCTTTGTGATGGTGGCGTTTATCTTGGGGGAGTGCGATACTTCCGCCATGAGCGGGGTGTGCAGATAGAACGCAACGCTTTGCAGAATTTTGTCCATTCTGTCGATGGCTCCCGCGCACTCTCTGTCGGCGGGGGCGGAAGTGACGTCGTCCTGCTCGTCGGTCATGTCGACGGCGAAGTTGAGCCGCCTTGTGGGGGTGACGACCTTTTTCTTTACGGAGTACTTGCCCGAATATTCCCTGTAAGCCGAATTTATCGCCTCGCGGCGAACGCTGACAAAGTCGTATATATCGCAGAGCAAAAGGTACAAAAACCGGTTTTCGTACACGGCGAAGTCGCTGTCGCGCTTTATGGTGTAGAGCTTGTCGGGAACTATCTCGTCCTTTTGCTTGCGGGTGATGAGGTCGCTGTGCCGCGAGAGGTGCTGGACGGATTCCTTCGAAACTCTCCTCACCCGCTCTATGGGCTGTATTTCGCCCTCGGAGCGAATGAACTGCCGCTCTTCGTCGATGGCTCTGCCTATGAACACAAGCCCCCTCTCTATCGCCTCTATCCAGTCCTCTTCGACCTTGCACACGTTGTGCGCGACCGAAAGGGTGGCGGGATCGGGTGCCTTTGCCGCCGCGTCTATAGTCTTTGTTATCGCGCCGTCCTTTTCCGCTTCCCTCAAAAGGGAATAAAAGGCGCGGTAGAAAATATCCGCCTCGGTCATATCAGCTCCTCTCGAGCCGCCTTACGGCTTCGATACAGCGGGGCATCTTGTCGTTGCCGAAGTACTCGTTGAACCTGTCGCACAGCGTTTCGAGCACCGACTTGCGGTAGGTCATGTTCTGCGTGGCGAGCTTTCTTAACACCTTTTTGGAAAGAATGTCGTCGAGCGCGTCGGTCTCGCTCCCGCCGCACGCGACGTACACGGGAACGTAGGTCATTATCTGCTTCATGATTCGGTTGCCGAAGGAAATGCGGTAGTTTTCGGCGAGGAACTTATCTATCTTTTTAAGGCTTTCGAGCGACTCGGGCGTTATCTTTATGTCCTTTATCGCCTGAGCTTTGAGCTCGCCGAACTTCTGCGCCGAAATGGGCGCGGCTCCATTCGAGGCAACCGAAAAAGGCTCGGACTTGGCGTCGATGTTTATGACCATAGCTCTGTCGTACACCTTGTCGGAGATGGCGAAAGTCGAGTCGTCGTTGTTCGCCGTGCCCAAAAACCACATATTGTCGGGCAGACAGATCCTTCCCCCTTTGAGTCCGTCGGGGTCGTCGTCCCAGCGGTCGGAAACGACGTCGAGCCAGCGCGATTCGGGGTTGGGAATTTCCAAAAGGGACAAAAATTCGGCAAAGTAGTACTCCACCCTCGCTATGTTCATCTCGTCGAGAATGGTTATAAATATGTCGTCTCTGCCGTTCGCCTCGTACATCTTCTGCAATAAAATGGTCTCGTTGAACCGCTTGGTGAATTCGTTATAATAGCCCAAAAGATCGCTTCTGTCCTTCCACATGGGCTGAACGGGAATTACGGTCGAGGGGTTTTTGAGGAACTGCCCGAACGCGAACGCGAGCGAGGTTTTGCCCGTGCCCGACATGCCCTGCAAGATGAGTATGTGCGAGACGGCAAGCCCCGCGACGAACTCGCGGATTATGCCTATGTCGTAGTAGAGTTTGAGCTCGCCCGCCGAAAAGTTGCGGAAACTCTCGCAGAACTCCGCAAGGGTTATATCTTCGACGAACGCCGTCTTTTCTCTTACGGGGAGCTCGGCATCGAGCCTCTTTAACATATCGAAGCGCGAACCGTGCGCCGCCTGCTCTTCCTCGCTCTTTCCGCCCTTGGCGTCGATCCTTCTCACGAACGACGAAAAGCGGTATTCGTTTATCATTACGGCGACTACTATCGCAACCATCAAAAACACGACCGCCGCAATGTATATGCACATGAACAGTGGCGACGTGAGGGTGTCCCACACCTGCTGAAAGTCTAAAAGTATCACTCGCCCTCACCCCCTTTGAGCGCGGCGGCAGTGCGCGGAAGCCTGCCCTCGCCGAAGATCTCTTCGAGCGTTGCCGTAAGCTCGCCGTCGGCTTCGCCGTTCCACACCGACGAAAGCCATGCCGAAAGCTCGGAAGCTATCGCCCCGTCGAGCGCGTAATTTGCGTCGCCCCCGCACGCCATTAAAATTGCCGAGTGCGTTTCGAGCTTTATCCAAAGTCTGTTGCCTATGTGAGCCGCGCGGCACTTTTCGTCCAATAAATCGACCTTTTTCCACAGCTCCTCGTCGAGGGGATAGTAGTCCCTGACGGGCGTGAGCATGGCTTCCATTCTCTCGAAGCCCACCGCCTGCATGACGCTTTTGCGCGCGGCGGGTTCGCACTCCGCCGCCGTCGGCGCGACCGACGCGGCCACCTCCGCTATCTGCGGAGGGATCGAAAACGCGCTTTCGTCCTCGACTTCGACCACGACGAGCACGTTCGGGGGCAAGCGCAGTTCCTTTCCGCCCGCGGCGGGAAGAGCCTCTCTGCGCCTCGACAGCACGTCGGCAAAGGGCGCGAACAGCGAGCCGAGCGCGCTCTTTTTAACATGCCTTAAAACGACGGTGTGCAAAAACGCGCTCTCGCGCCGAGCCATTACGAGCGCAACGCTCAGATTGGTGGGATAGCTTGCGTTGCCGCCCTTTTTCCACTGCATGAACATATCGGAGTATCTCTCGTACCCCTCGGCGTTGTCTATATAGGCGCGCTTGCCGAAGTACTCCGCCGCCGCAGTTGCAAGCGCGGCTCCGCCGCCCTTGGGCACTATAACAAGGCGGGAAGAGAATATCGCCGCAACGTAATTTTTTAAGCTGTCGTCCTCGACGGCAAGCCCCCGCTCCTTTAAAAAGAGCGAAAGGTCTTTGAGCATCTGAACGTAGGTCAGCTGTTTGTCATAGAAGCGCACGGCTTCCCTTACGGGCGCGGGTTCTTCGCTTTCGGCGACTATCTCCGCGCGCCTTGCACGCTCCTCTTCGGCAAGCGAGAACGCGTCCTCGAACTGCGCGTCGGGGGTCACTTCCCTTTCGCCGTCCCGCACGAAGTAGTACTTATCCCAGCGGTTCTCGCCCGTTTTGGTCTTATAGAGCTGTCTTTCGAGTAAGAACGCGACGACCGCGGCGATGGGCGTTCCAACCGCAAAACATGTAACTATCCTGAACGCCACGTCCTCGGCTGTCCCGCCGTTGCCCGAGAGGAGTATCCCGCCCAGCACAAAGCACACGGCGATGAGGAGGGGCGTTACCACAAACGCCACCGTGCGCACGCGCACAAGGCGTTTTCGGTTCAGACTGCCCAAAAGCGGGAACAGCGCGAGCACGCCCACGGCTATTACGTACAACGCCCATTCCACCGTCATCGCGTCGGCGTACGACAGCAGAATGTAGTCGAGCGCGTATGCCAAAATGACCGTGGAGACGAGTATGAAGAACACCAAAGCCACGGCGGGCATTGCATAGAGGACCGCCGTACGGGCGTTTTTGATTTTTTCGGGGGCTTCGGGACGTTGCCGCCTTATGCGGCTCGCCCTTGCCACTTCGCCCGCGTCGCCGAAGTCGCCGTCGGGGAAGTAATCTGCCCTGCGTTCGCCGAGGGCAACGCGCTCCACCCCGCCACGCCTCAGCTTGCACGTAAGGCGGATATCCTGCGAGGAAGAACCGATATAAAGGGCGTATTCGCCCTCTTCCACGTCGTCGGAGCAGACGGCGGGGTCGTAACTTTCAAAGGTCTTGTCTGTGAGGGGAATAGTCACCCTTCTGCTCTCTCCCGCCTTTAAGAACACCTTTTGAAAGGCGCGGAGCTGTTTTACGGGCTGCACGCGCGAAGAGGACGGCACGCCCACGTAGAGCTGTACCACTTCCGCGCCGTCCGCGCTTCCGCAGTTGGTAAGGGTGAACTCCGCCCTTTCGCTGTTTATAGTGCAGTCGGAATAGCGGAAACGGGTGTAACTCAGCCCGAAGCCGAAGGGATAGCGCGCCTTTTTGCCCTCGGTGAGATAGCGGCGGTAGCCCGTGAACACGCCTATGCGCGTTCTTCCGCCGTCCTTGTCTGCGCGCAGGGAGCGGAAATATCCGTCCGCGCCGTCGATAAGCGTGCGGGTGAGCTTGCCCGAGGGGTTTGCCTCGCCGCTTATAATGCGCGCGAGAGCTTCGCCCGCAAACGGTCCGTCGGCGGGAGCTAAGAGGAGCGCGTCGACAAGCCCGTCAAAGCTCATATCCACGGGCAGGTCGCCCAATACGACGGCTATCGCCCTCTTGCCCGCCTTTTTGACCGCGTCTAAAAGGGCTATCCTGTTGGGGGGCAAGGCGAGTTCGCGCCCCGCCGCGTCCGAAGTCAAAAAGACCAGCACGGCGTCCGCGCCGTTTGTCGCCCTCAACGCCGCGGGAAGATATGAATCGCTCCTCGCGCGGGCGTGGTCGTAGCCCTTTGCCGCGCCCGTCACGGCGTATCTTGCCGAGAGCGCGCTCACGTCCGAATAGGCGTAGCCCAGCACGGCTATCTTCGCCCCCTCTTTAAGGGGCAGTATCCCGCTGTTTTTGAGGAGAACTATGCTCTCTTCCGCCGCGACCGCCGCCGCGGGTTTGACGCCCGACGCCGAATTTATCGTCGAACTTTCTGCCGAAGCATGGGCGAAAGTCGTATTCGTATTTGAAGTTATGTCTTCGTTTGAAGCCGAAGTTGCGTTTTCGACCGTATCTTCCGAAGTTGCGGCGACGTTTTCGGAAGTTTCTTCGGTAACGTCCGCCGTGCCGTTCGGGGCAATACCGTCCGTTGCGGCGGTATTTTCGGGGGGAACATCGTCGGCGGTTGCGGGAGCGGGCGCGGTCGGTTCAGCCGGAATATCGGTTAGAATTTCGTCCGCAGTATCTGCGGCAAAGCCCGCCGTATTATCGCCCCGCACTTCGAGCTTTTGAAGAGCGAGAACGAAGTCTATCACCGCGTCCGCCGCCTCGTCGAGCATTTGGGAGTTTATCGCGCTCCCGTCGCGGAGGGCTTCCTCCGTTTCCCTGTGCGCAACGCTGCCCTCGCGCTCGTATTCGGTGAGTTTTTCGAACCGCTCCGCCGCCCTGCCGAGGGGTATGGCGCAACCGCCCAAAGTCACCTTGCCCGAAAGGAGCGACACCGCGTCGGATGCGGGGTAGTTGCCGTCGCCCACTATAAAGGGTTCACCGAACAGTCCGCTCTGCGCCTCGTTGAATATGGCGCGGTTGACGGCGTAATATCCCTTGCCCTCGCGCGAGGGATCGGCAAAGAGCGCGTCGCACGCCTCTTTTTCGACCGACATTATAAAGGGCTTAACGAGCAGTTCGTGCACCGCCGCGCCGTTTTCGCGCACGTCGAGAAAGCTGACTTCCCGCTCGCTCGCCGAGGGACGGTAAAGCCCCGAAGCTCCGCCCGCCGACTTTATCGCCTTTAATATCTCTCCGCCCATAACGCCGTTAAGGTAAGGGTCTTCCGAAAGCCCCTCTTCGTAGGGGTTGACCGCCGTCTTTAAGTCGGGAGTTATAAAGAGCTTGCTCCCCTCTTGTCCGCCCTTTGCGGTCAGCTCTTCGGTCATCTTCTCTATAAGGCGGGGGTTGAAAGAGCGGAGCGCGCTCTGATAGCGCACGCCCAGCCTTTCGCCCAGCTCGTCGAGGCGCGCCGCGTGCACGGGGGGAAGCCCCGCCTTTGCAAGCTCCTCTTCCTTTAAGCCCGAAGCGACGATGGCTATCTTTTGAAGTGTATTGAGTTTTTGCAGAATATCGCTATGCTTCAACATTTTCGGTTACCGATTCCAAAGTAATGCCCGCTAAGGTACGCGCTCCGTCGGCGGTATAGGCGGTATCGCCCGCCCCGTTCAAAATAACGTCTTTATCAACGCCCTCGTCAACGTTCCCGCTAACGCCCGTTACGCCCTCGTTCGGCATGGGCAACATTGCGCCGAACAATCCCGTTCGCCATGCCGTTACCCCCGCGACCGCCGCCGCGGCGATAACTATGAGCACCGAGAGCACGGCGAGCAGTTTTCTTCTCTTTTTGACCTTCGACGTGTGCGCGTTGCGGAAGTAGAATTCCCGCTTTTCTTCGCCGACGCCGTAGCGCACGATCACGCCGTCGCCCTCGACGACGTATTCGTAGGGGGAAGAGTACGCCGCTTCGAGCTCGGCTTCCACAAAAGCGCAACCCACGCTCACCGACGCGTCGGCAACGGCGAACTCGGCTCCGCTTTCGGCGTTTATCCCCCGACGTTCGAGGGTGTACGAGGATATCTCGTTGCCCTCTTCGTCCCTTTCGATAAGTCTGAACCTTACCCCCGTCAGAATTTCGTCGCTCCCGTTGTAAAAGCGCAGTGCGGCGCGGGGATGATCGCCCGGAAAGAGCACGTACCGCGCAAGATATACGGGGAAGCCGCCCGTGTAGTCGAGCCTTTCGCCCGTGATTTCGGCGCGGGGCGCGCGTTTTATCTTTATTTCCTTTGCGGGCTTCGACCCGTCGTTTTTGGGGGCGGCTACGCGCTTTTGCCGCTTTCGGTCTCTCTTCATTGCGGCGCGTTCGACCTTTGCGGAGCGTCTGTTCTCTTTTTCTATCTTTTTCTGTTGCTCTTTTACGCGCGCCGCGCCCGTCTTGCCCGCGCCCGCGCGCGCGTTCAAACCGCCGTTAAAAGTTCCGTTTTGATCAGCCGGCATATCCGTCCTCCTTTTTGCGCATGAAGAATCCGCCGAACAAGATCAAAGCGGTTATGGCTGTAACGCCGAACGCCGTCCAGCCCAGAAGAGCCGCCCAGCCGCCCGTCGAAAGGTCGAAACGCTGGGTAAAGCCGTCGAAACAGCGCAGAGTGAAAGTTGTGCACAGCCACAGCAACAGGTCGGTTATCGCGGCAAGGCAAACGCAGAGCGCGCCCGACCACAGCGCAAAGCGGCGGTTGAAGGGCTTGCGCTCGGCGGGGACGGGGCTGTCGTCAACGCACACGAGCCGCAACGACGCGTAGTCGGTCTTTGCGGGAAGAGCTATCTTTTCGGTATACTTTCCGCCGTTGAATTTCTCCTTTACGCGGAGAACTTCGAGCACGCCGTCGTCTGCGCCGTACGCCGTTATTTCATACTCGGCGCAAGCCGAATGTTCCTCCCACTCGCCTTTGAAGTACAGCCCCGCGGGCGCGGATACCACGCGGTAACTCTTTATGTACTTCCTCACGGCGGAGGCGGGAGAATAGACGACGACTTCGTCCTTGCCCTCGCGGAAGCGGTCCGTCGCCTTTACCCTTACGGGCGTCGCGGCGGCGTAGACTTTGAGTATTATGCGGGGTATGGCTACGGCGGCGAACGCCAGAATGAAGAATACCCCTATTACAAGCCAACATATCCAGAATGCCATATACCGTATTCTAACATACATTTACTATGTATGTCAAGTAATACGCATATGCGCGCGAGGCGGCGGGCGGCAAAATGCCGCCCGCCGCGTGAAATTTGCGCTACGCGCAAGTGAAATTTTTGCCTTGCGGCAAAAGTGAAATTTGCGGCGTTCCGCCGCAAGTGAAATTTTTTACCTATGGTAAAAAGTTGTGGTGGGCGGCGTGTCGCCGCGGACGGGATTCTTAACGGCGAAAAAGTAGAACGGCGGGGCGGCTGTTCAACGGGAAGCGGCGGGGCGCGTTTGCGCCCCGCCGCGTGAAATTTGCGCTGCGCGCAAGTGGAATTTTTGCCTTGCGGCAAAAGTGAAATTTGCGGCGTTCCGCCGCAAGTGAAATTTTTTTGCTTGCGCAAAAAAGTTGTGGTGAGATTATTTGGAAATGGGTTCGCGTTTCAAAGTGCAAGCACAGACCACCTTGGGATTATCTCGCTCAATCGAAGACGTTTCACGTCTTCTCAATCGACTCGAAATGACAGTGCCATAATGTGCTCCGATAATATTGGAAGTACACCCCCTCAGTCCGCGTTCGCGGACAGCTCCCCCTCTCGGCAAGCCGTGAAGGGGAGCGAATGGGCGATTGGGGGGGATTGTCCGAACGAAGTGAGAAACTTCGGAGATGCGAGCAGAACGAGGAGCGCGAGCATTTTGCGACAGGAGCTTACAATGAAGTAAGTGACTGAGCAAAAGCGGAGCGCGACAATGTTATGCGACGCATATACGAAGTTTAACGGGAGCAAGGGGCGCGGCTAACGCCGCGCCCCGCCGCCACCCTTTATCTGAAATTTTTATACTCTTCCAGCAACTCTGCGGAAATGCTCGGGCGAATCTTGTCGAACGCCTTTTGCATCATCTCGCGCGTTAAAGGGATAGTCGTTTTAAGCTCCTTTTCCTGTATGCGTTCGAGCGCGAGGCGGCAAGCCTCTTCGATTATCCCGCATATATCCGCCGCCGAATAGAACGCGTCCTCTACGACCCGCGTTCCCATTGCGCCCTCGACCATTTTGCCGTGAACGGTCATCTGCACTACGTCGTCCACCGTGAAGTCCGAAAGGGCTATGCCCTCGAGCTTGCTCTGTATTATCGCGCGCTTTGCCTCGAGGTCGGGCGGGGTGACGTGCACGAGGTGCGAAAACCGCTTATACCTCAGATATGCGGGGTCTATTACGTCGGGGCGGTTGGTGGCGGCGATTATCATTCTCTTCGAACCGTCCACGCCGAAGCCGTTGATCCTCTGCAACAGCTCGGTGGTGACCGCCGCCTTGTAGTCCTTTGTGTCCTGCGTGCGGCGGCTGAATATCGACTCGCACTCGTCGACGAAGAGTATAGCTCCGTCGGGGCAGGCGTCGATCTCCTCGAAGAGCTGTTTTACCGCCTGCTCGGATTCGCCCACGTACGACTTGAATATATCGGCGGGAGTTATTACAAAGAGGGGAAGCCGCAAGGAGTTTGCGATAGCCTCGGCGAACATCGTCTTTCCCGTACCGGGCGCGCCGTACATCAAAAGCCCCAGCCCGCCCTCTATTTTGTAGTACTTGATTATCTCGGGGTTCTGCGCTATGAATATGAAGCTCTTTACCAGCTTTTTAACGTCGTCAAGCCCTTTTACGTCCTCGAACGTCGTGTCGGGTATCTTGCTCTTTATGGCGGAGCCGAGCACGCGCGCTCTGTCGCCCAGCCGCTTTTCGAAGTCCCTGTACTTTTCGGCTTCGGCGGCGTCCGCGCTCCGCTCGGCGAGCTTGTGCGCAAGCTGCGAAGCCCTTAAATACTCGGTGGCGAGCTTTTGCTTTTCCTCGCTCCTCAGATCGCCCAGATCCTTCCGCCCGCCGATAACGGCGCGGATCCTGTCGGTGCACTCGGTGAACTGCTTTTCAAGCTCTTCTATCGTAAATTTGTCGGGCGTGCCGCCCTCTTTTTTATCTATCGACGACATAAAAACCTCAGACTATATCCCCGATATCGGGTACTCCCGAGCCGCCCGAAGGACGTGAAGAACCCCCCGAGCCGCTTCCCGTGCTTCCCGCGCCGCTTCCGCCCGCGCCCGTCGAGCCGCTCCCCGAGCCGCCCGCCGAACCGTCTGAAGAGCCCGCGCGCACTTCCGCCATAAGCCTTTCGGCGTTGCCGAAACCGCTTTCGCCGCCTGCCGCCATGCCCTTTGTGCCCTTGGCAAAGCCCTTGTTTGCGAGCTTTTTCATCTTGACGCCCATCTTGCGCAGACTTTCGATGAGCGAGAAGCCTATCGACTGCACGCCCACTACCATGTCGACCATCTGCTTCATGCGGTTGACGTTGTTGCGCATTGCCTTTTTTATCTTGCGGCGGGTCTTCATTCTCGCCATAAAGCCGTACTTTGTGTTCAAAGTAGAGTCGAGCACGTCCTGCTGTAATTTGAACGCCTCGTCCACGCAGCCTATCGCCTGACCTATGCACTGCAAGGCTATGCCCACGTCGCTAAGAAGGTCTATCGCGTCCTTCATCTGCAATACCACTTCGAGGGTGGTCACGAGTATCATCGTGCGGAAGTTGTCCTTGCCGAACTTATCCTCGTACTCGATAGCCTTTGCGCACAGCGTCTGAACGCGCGCGTCAAGCTCCCTGCGCTTCTGGCGGCACTGCGCCTCGCGCGCGGTGTCGCTCACCTGTCTTTGCATGGGGTCGTCGTACATTCCCTCGTACCGTGTGTCGTTTGCCATACTATGCCTCCGAAAATTTTTTATAATATTTTGAGAATTTTATCTTTAAGGCGGTTCTTCTCCGCCTCGTTGTCGAAAAACCACCCGTTTACGGGTATTCTGTGCAAATTCCAGTTCCTCGCCGCAAGACTGTCGAAATACAGCAGGTTGTAGTCGATATAGTTGTACTTCTTGCCCGTGGGCAGTTCGCACCATATGCCGAGCACGGCTTCGCTCAAATCGGGCGAGAGCACGGCTATGGGTATTTTTACCGAACCCTCGGTAACGCCGTAGCCCCTTACTATCCTTGCGGGGTCGACGCCGAGCGAGACGAGATACCTTGCAACGTCGTCTATGAACCCCTCGCCCGTTTCGAAAGGCGAACCCGTAAACTGGCTTCTGCCGCCCTCCGAGAATTTTTTGGCAAGGCGCATATATTCTATGATGAACGCTATGCGCGACGAGCCGTCAAGCTCGTGGGGAAGGATCGAATGGACGAGCGTTACCGAGCTTCTCGCGCGGGTGACCGCCACGTTGAAGATACACTTTCCGAAGTCGTCGCGGTTCAGCTCCCCAAATCTGTTCTGCGGCTTGCCGTTTTTGTCGACGCCGTAGGTGAGCGACAGTATTAGGTGGTCTGTCTCCTGCCCCTGCACGCTCTCGATAGTGCGGAAGAATACCGCCTTTTCGGGCACGTCCGCCGCGCTCTCGGCACGGCGTATTCTGTCGTACAGCTCCCCGTCGCGCTCCACGCGCGATCTTATCGCCGCAAGCTGGGCTTCGCCGAACGCCACAACGCCCACCGAGCCGCCCTCTTTGAGCGCGCCCGCTTCGCCGTCGAAATACTTTTCGAAGTGCTCTTTCAAAAGTTCGACCGTCTTGTCGGCTTCAACGGCGTTTATGCCGCCGTCGCATATGGCTTTTTCGACGTATATATCCCTGAATCCCAGCCCCTCGCCGAACGGCTTTGCCGCGGGGAATGTGCGCATGTGCGGGTAAAATTCCCTCTGCGAAAAGGCTATGAGCGATTCGGTCTTGCTGCGGTAATGGCAGACAAGTTCTGCATAGCCGAACGACCCCGACGAGAGCGCGAGGGAGAGCGCGGATACATTTTTATCGAGGGTAAGTTCCCTGTCGTAGTCGCGTATTATCGCCGCCCGCTTCGCCTTGAAGTGGGTTATGGGGGGCATCTGGTATTCGTCGCCCACCAGCACGCACTGCCTGCATCTGTACAAAAGGGGCAAAAGGTACACGGGCTCGAGCTGGCTTGCCTCGTCGACTATCACCGCGTCGAACTCCTCGTAGAGGGGGCTTCTGAACAGCACGCTCGCCGACGACGGCGAAAGTATAAAACAGCGTTTGAGTTTGAGGATCGCGGAGGCGTAAGTGCGGAACATTCCCCTCAGCGAGTATTTGACGCCCTTGTCGCCCGCAAGGAAGGCAAAGTCGGGGTCGTCGGGGTCTATCGAGGTGAGGTACTCCTTTTCGATGAACTGCGCGTTAAGGCGAAGTATATCCTCTTCCGCAGAGGAATATATATCCAGCGCGACCTCGGCGTTCCTGCCCGCGTCGCCGCCCATGCCGCCCGCGCCCGAACGGCGCAACAGGGCGTTGTATAAATAGTTGCGTTTAAGGTAGTCGCCGAACCTTTCGGGCTTTACGGCGTATTCGCCGCTTTCGACCTTTTTGAAGAACTGCCCTGCGGGGAAGAGCGCGCCGAGCGCGGAAATGCAGGCGGAGTATCTGACCGCCGCCCCCGCCGCCGCTCTGTCGCACGCCTTTGAGGCAAAGTATTTAAGATCGCCCACCGTAAGAACAGCGGGGTCTTTCGTGTAGTAGTTATCGATATATTCTTTAAGGCTTCCGAACAGGGCGGCTATCTCCCCCGCGCGCCTGCCGCAATCGGGCGAAAGATCGAAAAGACCCCGCAATATCCCCGAACGAACGTCCTTTTCAAGCCCCCGCTCCTCCAACAGCGCGGCGAGGGAAAAGAGGGATATAACTGCTTTTGCGACCTCTTTGAGGGGGGCTTTCGGCACTTCCGCGCCCGCCTTTTCAAAGAGAGAAAGCACGCGCTTTTCAAGCTCTTTTTGAGCCGAAAACAGTCTGTACGCGGCTATGACTTCCCCCGCTTTTATATCGGGCGGAAGTTCGACGCCGCTCCCCGCAAGGGCGCGCGCCGCGCCCTCGGTTCTTTTGAGATATTCGCTCAGTTCAAGCCCCGCGCTTTCGCTCCTTTCGAGGGCGAGGGCAAGGGCGGGGCAATGCTCTTCCAATGTCGCCGCGTCCGCGCCGAGTATTATGCCTATCAGCCTTTGGGTCTGCGCCGCCGAGTTTTCGCACTCTATGTACGCGCGGTAGCTGACGACCGCCCCGAAGAGCTTTTCGGGCGTTACGAGCTTATCCGAAGAGAGCGCGGAGAGCTTTTTGAAGAGCCTCTTCCGCCCGAAAGAGGGCTTGCTCTCTTTGAGATATTCGCCCGCCTTTTCGCCCGCTTCGAAGAGCATATCCCGCTGTTTTTGGGTGAGGGGCGCGTCGAACACCGCCGCCGCTTCGAGCTTGTTTTTTGTGGCTTCGCCGCGCTTTAAGCGCACGTTCTTCAACGCCTCGACGAGCTTTGAAAGCGACGCCTCGTCCGGCGCGTCGCCGCCGCGCAGCACCAAAAACGCGCCGTCCGCCATTTTTTGTATTTCTTCGCGGGTGACTTCGCCGTCGGGGGCAAGGCACACAAAGTCCTCTACGCCCCGATCCTCTTCGGCAAAATTTATCCCGAATGTGCCGCCGCGCTCTTCAAGCGTTTTCAGCTTTTCTTCAAGCTCCGCCTTGCTCTCCTTTGTATATGCCGCAAAAACCGCCTCGGCGGAGGCAAGGTCGTCAAATACCGTGTTCCCCGAAAGGCAAGCCATGCCGAGGGTCATGCCGTCCGCGCGCTCTTTGAACGCCTTTTCAAGCTCCCCGAAAAGCGCGGGGAGTTTGCCGCAGATCTGCTCATATGCGGGGTATATCTTCTCTTCCCCGTCGGAGACGCTCCGCGCGTTGAACCACGGGCTGTACGCGGCGGGGCGTTCGCCCGCGAGCGCGGCAAAGTGCCTGCCCGCCTCTTCCGCCGCCGTGCACGCCTGTTCGAGCTTTACGGCGTCGATATCGGGGAAGTCGCCCCCGGCTTTCAGTACGGGCAGATCGGGGTTCATATAGAACTCGTCGAGGGCTTCGTAATAGCTCTTGCCGGCTATCGCAAGGTCGCCGCCGAACATCTTTGCATAGTAATCTTCGAGCGACGAGAGCGCGCCGTCGCGGGCGGTACGGGCGGCGTACAGCTTCGAAAACAGGTTATTATCCGCCGTATATTCCCGCTTATATCTCAAAATATCGCGGAACTCCTCTTTTATGGTTTCGGGTCTTACGTCCGCCGCCTGACGCTCGGTCTCGTAGGCGAGTTCGAGCACGCACTTGCGCAGATTTTCGGGGAGCTTGTTGTTGACTTCGGCAAGCGCAGACAGCTTTTTCGAGGCGAACATAACCCGCTTTCCGCGCGCTATGAGCGCGGCTATCATATTGGCAATGGTGAGCGTTTTGCCCGTGCCGGGAGGTCCTTTTATTATGAGCGACTCCCCGCCCGCAACGCGCGTTATGAGTTCTTTCTGAACGCTGTCGTGGGGGAGCACAAAGGCGGGCATATCCCTCGGAACGGGGGGAGTTTCCGCCCGCATATCCCTGCCGAACACGCGCGCGACAAGACTGCTTTTTTCTATCTTTTCGCGGTTGCGGCGCACGTCGTAGTACATGCATATGTCGCTGTGGTTGTAGAGCGCAAGGGCGACGGTATCGCGCGAGAGCGCGAATTTAACGCCGTTTAACTCCCCGCCGCCCGCGGACGAACAGCCCGAAAGATGCTCTTCGACTTTATCGAAGTACTCCGCGCCGTCGCCGAGCTTAGTTAAATCGAGCGCGTCGTCGAAGTCTGCTCCCTCGCCGTTGGGGTGGGGGAAATTTTCGGCGACGTTGGGATATAAGTCGCGCATGAGCGCGATAAGGCAGGGGTTGAAGTACGCCTCGTCGTCGACAAACTCCACTTCGACGGGGCTGGTCTCCGCGCCCCGTATGAGCCTTACGGGGAATATAAGAACGGGCGAATCCACCTCGACCGCGTCGCCGCTTACGACTATCTTCCACCTCAAAGACCCCACTCCCATAAAGAGGGGGTTGTTGCCCTTTAAGTTGAGATCCTTATGATAATCTGAAATAAAGGCGTGTAATTTCTGAACCGAGGTCTCGCCGTTGAGATCCTTCCACTCCCACTTTGTGGCAAGCCCCGCGTCGGCGATTTTCGCAAGCGAGCTGTTGTGAAGGATCGTGCGGTTTGCGGGCTTGCCGCGCCGTTCGCGTATTACCGCCAGCGTGCGCGCGCCCGTGTTCCCCCCATCGAGGTTGAGAAGAAAGGTCCTCGAATTTGCGAGCGATTTTTGCGCGCAGCTCAGATCGCCGAGGTGCAGAAGCCTGTTCGCCGTGCCGTCCTCGAGGTGCAAGAGGTCCTTTATGAAGTCGTTTAAGTAATCCGCGCTCTCCGCGGTGTAGCCGTCGTTTGCCATAGCACGCCTCGCTTATACAAATTCCATGTTGTTCCACGCCTTGTTGCAGCCGTCGCGGCAGTCTGTTTCGAAGGCGCGCGCGTCGCCCTCGTACATGTGCACGCGATATACGTCCGAACCCGTGTTGCCGTTATATATCTTCCTCGTCTCTATCCACTGCACTACTCTGCCGTAGCTTATGCCGAGGTTATTATAGTACCACTCCGACCAGCCGCCCGAGGTGAGCTTGCCCTGAAGGGAATGGAAGCACTCGTGCACGATGCAGTCGAGCGTCCAGTCCAGACCGTGCGTACAGCTCTCCTTGAACACTATGCGCTTTCCGCCGTCGTAGCAAAGCCCGCCCGCCGTCTTGTTTTCGAGTTCGTCTAAAATTTCCACTTCGGGAAGAGCCGCGCTGACGGGCAGGCGCAGTATCTGATACACCGCCCTCACGGCGTATAAAAGGCGGGTCTGCCTCTCCTCTCTCGTGAGCCTGCCCCACACGTCTCTGTCGTCCGTGCCCACGGTGCAGTAGCGCGCGACCATGCCGCACTTCGAAAAGACCTGCTCGTTGCTCTCGACTATAAGGCGTATGTTCTCCCTGTTTACGTCGCCTATCGCGTCGTAGTCGAACTCGCCGTTCTCTTCTACTTTCCCGCCCGCGGCAAAGTCGCCCCAGCCGGGGTCGATCAAAAGATAGGGCGCGGTCAGCCGCAAGAGGTAGTTTTTAGCCGCGCTCTCGTGCACGGACGAAAACCGTCTGCCGATCGCCTGCCAGTTTTTATCGCCCGCCGCGTGCGCCTTTACAAGCGCGTTCAGTCCGCAAAAGCCCATAAAGGGCATATCCTTCAATATCTCCCCCGCGCTCTCTACGGGGGCTATTTCCAGCCGTTCGAACTCCTCTTTGGTCTGTTCGAAGGGGGGAACCGATATGTATTCGAGGCTTATGTCCGAAATGCTCAGCCCCTCTGCCGCGGAGGCTATGTCGAGAGCCTTTTTGTAGAGGGAAGCGTCGCCGCCGTTGTCGGTGAAGAATATCCGCACTCCCCCCTTAGAGGCAAACATAGCCCTCTTCAACAGTTCGTCCGCGCTCTTTTCGGGCAACGCCGAACAGTTCTCAATTATGCAGTTCGCCCCCGAACGCTTTGCATAGTCGAACAGCGACGACATAAATTCGCCGTCCTTGTCCGAAAGCCCCTCGGCGTATACGAGGAAGAGCTTTTTGTCTCCGTCCGAACCGTCCGCCCCCGCGCCGTTTGCGCCGCGGGGCGCGGCGTTGAACGCCGCAAAAAGGCGCGCGTCCTCCAAAATGGGAGTGCTTAAAATGACCGCCGCCGCCTTGCCGCCCTCGCCGTATTCCTCGCCCGGGAAGTACTCGTTGTCGCGCCGCAAATCCGTTATGTCTTTAAGGCACGCGCCCATAGCCTTTTCGACTATGCGTCGGCGCGCCTCGGAAAATATCTTTTTTCCGCCCTCGATAAACTCCCGCGCGCGCTCCTTTAAATCTCCCACGTTTATGGCGTTGTCGTCGGGAAAAAAGCGACCCTCTTCAAGGCTTTCAAGCCCTTTTTCGGCGGCGGCGAACGCCTTTGCGCACACCTCTAAATCGGCGGCGTGCCCGCCCGAAATGCCCATATATGTTAAGGTTTCCGCAGTTGCGGCGCGGAGATTTTTTAATATCTCCCCGAACTCCCCCAACACCTTTTCGCTCTTTTTGTAATCCCTTTCGCGGGCGGTCTTTATCCCCGCGGAGATGTTGCCCGCGGCGGCGTTATACTCCTCTTCGCCGAAAGTGCGCGCGTATGAAAGGAGCGCGGCTTTTGCCGAAATGCGCAGCAAAAGTGCCTTTGCCGTCTCCCGCTTGTCGTCGTACAAAAGGGGATTTTCGCAAAGGGCTTTAAGGCTGTCCGCCTCGCGGCGCAACAGCGCGGGGTCGTCGCTCCTGAAGTATGCCGTATTTATTCTGTCGAGTTGTTCCGAAAAGGTCTGCATATCTTTTACTCTTGCGGCGGGCTTTTTGACGCCCGTATTCGGGGCGCGCTCTCCGCCGCCCGTTGAAATTTATCGATTATATATCGCTGTTTTTTATTTATCGTCGTCGCCGATATGGATTATGGGATCGGACTCCGTGCTGCGTTCGCCCTCTTCTCTCTCTTTCTTTTCGTCCTCTTCGAGGAATTCCAGAAGTTCCGCCGAACTTCCCGCCGTCCTCTTTGCGCGCTCGCGCTCGGGCTCGGGGATCTCCTGCACCGTCTTTTCGGCGCGCAGTCTGTCGGCTACATCGACGGTATCCCTCAAAGAGTTGAGCGCGCTGATTCGGGCGTTCTCCTGTTCGGTAGCTATTTCCATAGCCCTTGCAAGGGTGTCCTGCGCTTCGAGCACCGTCTTTTCGGAATAGTCGCCGCTCACAACGCCCATTATAGCGGAGAAATTCATGTGGGCGATAACGCTCGTCGCGACTACGGGGTTTTCGCGCACTTCTTCCTCTATTACGTCTACTATCTTCTCCTTAAAGCTCGTAAGAATGGAGATCTTGCCGCTGTTCGCCTTTGTGAGTTCTTCGACCCTTCGCGAATAGTCCTCGTACTGTCTGTCGTACCGCTTGAACTCCGAGAGAAGGATCGCCGCCTTTGCGTCGGTGTCGGCGTTCGCGCCGCCGTTTATTATGCGCTTTTTGAGTTCCTGCATTTCGGCCTTTACGGCGTCGGCTTTCGCCCTTGCCTCTTCCCTGCCCTTTATGGCGTTGGCTACGGGGGACGAGGAGTAAAGCTCCTCTTCGCGCTTGTCTATGAGTTCCTTAAAAAGCTCGAAGTCGGCGATCGCCTTGCCCGAATACGCAAGGGTGCTTATGCCGTCCTCGGCAAAGCGGGGGAAGTCCTCTTTGGCTCTGTCGCGCCTGCCCACTCTTTGGGTAAGCTCCGCCCAGCTCTTTGCGTACCTCAGCGAATTTTTAACGAAGTCAATTTCTCTGTTCGAGCAAAAGCCCCTTACAAGGCTGTCCCTTGCTTCGAGAATGTAAAAGACCACCCTGCACGCATGGTTGCGGGCTTCTTCGCTGCTCAGATCGCTTATCTTCGGCATGACCTCTTCAATTTCGGCGAGCACTTTTTTAAGCTCTTCGAGGTTGGGGATCATGCGCGCGCTCACCCTGCCGCCGAACAGCTCGGGGTTGGCTATCATGGTATCTATCGCCTCTTTTGTCGTCCTTGCGTACTCAATGACCGTCTCGCGGGGATCGTTTTCCACCGTGTAACGTGCAGTTCTTTCCATAATCTTTTTTACCTCTTTTTCGGTTTTTCTCTTTTTTGAATCGTCGTTTTTAAGTTCCGCCATTGCAACTATGAGCGAAGAAAGGTCGTCGATCTCTTCCTTGACGTCGCCAAAGCCGTTGTTCACTCCGTAAACGCACAGCCCGAAAAGGGCGTCTATCGCCCCTTCCGCCGTCTTGCTTACGCCGCTGAAAAACCCGCGGTGCACGATAAAATCGCAGTTGAACTTTTTGTGAACCGACAGCTTGTTGTCCTTTACAATGCCGTCGATGGCTTCCATTTTGCTTCTTATGTCCATTATCCTTCCCCCTTACGCTTCCTCGTTCATTACGTAGTCCACAAGGTTTATTGTGGCGTGCCCCACGCTTTCGAGCGGCGTGTTGCGGAAGTACAGCACGTCGTCGGGGTAGAACACGTATGTGAGCATGCCCAGCCTTACGGCGTGCTCCGAAAGCCTTTTGAACTGTTCGAAGTCGTTTTTTGCAAGCCGCTTTGCACAGCCCGCCGTCTTGCGGTTGCGGTTCGTAAAGAAGCACAGCGTTACGCACGCCTCTTTTTTAAAGTCGGAAGCTATGAAGTTATCGGTTATTCTGTACGCCTCTTCGCTCGAGATAAGGCAGAGGGTAAGCCCTTTGAGGTTGGAAAAATACGCCGCGTCGCTCCGCCCCGACTTGTCGTAGGGCGCGGGCGCGTCCGCCCATTCCGCAAACTCCTCGCCCGTAAGACACACAAGCCCGAAAAGGGGCGATTCGCCCTGCCGCATTGCGGCTTTAAGCAGGTCGTTCAACGCCTCGACGTTGCCCGCACGGGCTATGTCCGCGCTCGTTTTGGGCGGTTCGTTGACGGCGGTGACGTGGCGCGCTATCTCCTTTTTAAGGTCGGCGTATACGTACCGCCTCGCCTCGTGCGCGGGTATGCCCGCGGGTATGTTCCGCAAAAGCGCAAGGTGGCGTTCGGCGGCTATGCGTTTAAGCTCGCTCAGCTGCTCCTCGGTGACCCCCGCTCCCGCGCCCTTGTCGTAGCTCCATATCCTGCGGTAGAAGTTGCAGGCGAGCTTGAACGAGGTCACGGGGTCTATCCCCGCGCTCCCCGTCTCGTAGTAATAGGCGAGCCTCAAAAGCGCCTGCGGGTGTCCGTTCAAAGCCGCTCTCTTGCAGAGGGCGACCGCCTTTGCCTTTTGCGCCGTGGCGCGCTTGCGGGCGCGCTCTCTGTCGCGCACCGAACGCGAGGACGAAGCGATCGCCTCGTGAAAGAGAATTTCGGAGAGGGTAAAGTCGCCGTCGTCCGCCGCCGTCTTCGAGAACTTTCCGAAGTCTATCTCCTTGCGGCACCTCGCGCAGAAGTACTTGCCGTCGTACAGCTCGAACACTTCCCGCTCCTTCTGGCAAGATTTACAGTACATATTCCCCCTCCTTATTAAAGGCTTTCGCTTCCGCGCTTAAATAAACTTGCGCCGACCCGCTTAAATAAATCGGCTCTGTCCCGCTTAAATCGACCTGCGTTCCGCGGTTTGAACTTATCCCCGCTTCCGAACGCTCGTCATAGGCGAACGTCGCATCTTTGACGTTTATCAGATAATTCACGGTAACATCCGTCTCGCCCGATTTTACTTTGACGTCTGTGCGGTAGTCCGCCGTTATGATATTGCCCGAACCGAACTTGTATGTAATTTCTATCTCGTGTCCCGCAATAAGCCCCGTGGCGGTATATTTCAAC
The DNA here is from genome assembly GCA_947629515.1 of uncultured Clostridia bacterium. Classification (GTDB taxonomy): domain Bacteria; phylum Bacillota; class Clostridia; order Christensenellales; family Borkfalkiaceae; genus Coproplasma. Next base: position 10,334 of record CANRDY010000018.1, on the reverse strand, counting down.
CTGTCCGAAAGCTCTGAGATCGCGGGCATTCCGTCCGACGCGTAGTGCGGCGTGCCGACCGACATATCGTAAACGAGGGTTATATCGAGCGACCGCTTGTTTATCGAGAAATTCAGAGAAGTGTTCGACGGGTCGTAGTTCTTTTGGTCTGTTGCCGAAGCAAGCGAAGCCGTAACGGTGTAGCTCCCCGCATTGACCGCCTTGCCGTCGGTAAGTCCCGCGCCCGTTTTCAGCGAAATATTATAAGTAAGACCGAGCGGACTGCCGTTCACGCCGTTTGCCGTTGCCTGAGGGCAGTGTTCCGCGCCGTCGTAAACATAGCCGTAGCCGCTCGCAACGTTCCATGTGAGGGCAACGTTCACCGGTGCGATTTTATAAGTTATAAGCGAATAAGTGAGGGTATAGTTGCCGGGGCAGTTGACTGCGGCTGTGGCGGTATAAGTGCCCGCGTTCACCGACTTGCCGTCCGTAAGTTGGCTTCCGCTTTCCGCCGTAATAGTCGCCGTGAGGGAATCGCCCGAACACAGCGCGCCCGACGAGGGAACGGGGGTCTGCGCGTTGCCGTTATATGTGGTATTTGTAAAGCTCCACGTCACTCTGACCTCTTTTTTAACTATATTGTATGATTTTTGAACGGAAACCCCGCTTCCGAACTTATAGTTGTCGGCGGGAAGCCCCGAGGGCAGAGATACCGTAACTGTGTAGGAGTTGACGTCTTTGTTCGAAGAGTATTGGCGAGTGCCGTTCAACTGCCCTACCAACCGCGACTGTTCGGTCGTCAGCACGCCCGTCGCCGAAGTTACCGAAGGCGCCTGCGCCGCCCCGTTATAGGTCAAACTGCCGCTGTTCCACGCGAGCGCGGTTATCTCCTTTTTGCCCACTTCGAAGTTCTTTTCGGCACCCGCCGAAACGGTGTAGTTGCCCGCATAGTAATTGCCCTGATAATTTCCGAGCGAAGCGGTAACGGTATATTCCCCCGCGTTCAACGCCTGACTTGCGCCGATAGCCGTCTGCGTGCCGACCGCGACTACGGTGTACGAAAGCCCGTTCTTTATTCCGTTCTCCTCGCCCGAAGCCTCGCCCGTAACGCCGTTTACCTGAGGATACTGCATATATCCGCTGTATGTAAAGCTCCTCTCTTCCCACGCAAGCTCTATGGCGGCGGGGGTGATTTGAGTGGAATAAGTCTGATTGGAAAGGATATAGTTGCCCATATCCCGCTCGCCCGATATTGCGGCTGTGGCGGTGTACGAACCCGCGTTCTTACAGCCGTCGTCCGCGCCGCCGCCCGTCCTCGTGCCCGAGTAGGTGACGGTAAGCGGAATGTCGCCGTCGTCGCCAACGCCGTTCGCCGCAGCCTGCGCCTTGTGCACGGAGCCGTCGTAGCCAACGCTTCGGGTCCCCGTCCATTCGGCGGCTATTACCGCCTTTGCCATGTCGAAGCCGCAGTTGCCTCCCGCGGCTATCTCGTACCTCTCCGCCTCGTCGCCCGTGAGCGCAAGGGTGACGGTGCGCGCGCCCGCGTCGTGCAACACGACGTCGTTCCCGCGCTTTGTCGCTCCGCCGCCCGTTATCTCCCAGCCGAGGTCGTCGTCGTTTATAACGCCGCCCTCCGCAAAGGCAACGCCCACAAGCTGGTCCTTGCCGTTATACGTAAGCACGCCCCCGGGGCGGTTCACCGAATCGCCGTCCGTCCACACGAGGGTAACTCCCCTCTTGCCGACGGTAACGGTCACGCTCCCGACCGTCTTTGCCGTGAGCGAGGAATCCGCGCTCGCCGAGGTGACTTCGCACTCGTATTCCCCGCCGCCGTCGAAGGGCATGCTTTCAATGGCAAAGTCGTCCGTCTCCCGGCTTTCGCCGCCGCCCGTCCACTTATATGAAAGCGTAAAGCCGCCGTCCGCCGCGACGCCTTCCGCAGAAAAGGCTATCCTTTCGCCGTAGGTCACCGCGTTGTCCTTCAGGTCTGTCTGAACGGTGAGAGAGGGAGCGCGCATCGTCCACACGGGGTGCAGGGCGAAGTCGGAGACGTTCTGCCGCGAGAGGAAGTTTTGAAGAGTTCCCGTTATCGCCGTCTCGGTCGTTCCCGCCTCGTACTTCCAGCCGAGGTCGAACCCCCCGCGCGCGAGCGAGCTTTCCCAGCCGCTTGCAACAGAGGGCGTTATGTAGCGGAAAGAAGTATTCTGCCCGCCCACTTTCGAAAATATCTTATCTTCGGACGGGGCGTAACTGCCCTCGTCGTTGTCGTCCTTTACGGTAAGGCGGAATATGCGCTCGAAGCCGAGTTTGACCTGCTCGTAGTTCTTTTCGATATGCTTGCCTTCAAGCTCCTCGCCCTCGGCGTGAAGCCCCGTGAATATAAACCCTCCCGCGTTTTTGAAGTTCCAGTCCAGATCTTCGTCGCTCGTCACGTCCGACCTTTCGAAGAAGGGATATCTGGAAGCGTACTCCGCGGTGTCGAACACGTCGCCCTTTTTGCCTATCCACGTGTTGAGTATGTCGCCGCCGAACCTCCGATAACTGTCTTCGTCGTATGAAAAAGTAACGAATACCTCGCCGTCGTCAAGCCCCTCGGGAACGGCTTTGTTTGCAAGCCCGAACGCGCCCTGCCCGCCGTAGCCGTACAAAAGGCGGCGGACGACGTCGATATTGTCCCTTTCGGCGGTTATTTCAAGATCGGCGTTCGCGCCGTCAAGCCGTGACGCGTCGGCTATTTTATAGTTGATTTCGCCCGTAAAGGCTATCTTTTTTACGTTTTCGGCGGAGAATACCTCTGCGCTCACTTCGGTGACGGGCTTGCCGTTGAACTGCCCGCCGAGCACGACTTTTTCGCCCCTGCCGCCGAGCACGCCCACTACTTTATAGCTGTCGGTCGCCTTGTCGAACTCATAGGCAAGGGGACGGATCGCCCATTCGCTTCCCTGCCCGAAGTAGCCCGAGCTTGCGACCGAGTACGCGCCGACGCCCGCGACCCCCGCAAAGATTATAACGAGCGCCGCAAGTACCGCGACCGCGCTCTTTTTATGCTTCGAAAAACTGCGCGTAGCCGCGGCGTAAGAAACGGACGTTATGACTATGGCGGCCGCCTTTACGGCTATCCACACCGTTGCGGCGCGGAAAGTAAGCGCGCCCGATTGCTGCGCGTTGAGCCATGCGCCGATCGAAAGCCCCGCAAAGAAGAGCGCGAACAGAATGTACACCGCAAGCCCGTAGCCGAAGCGGAAGTTGCAGAAAAACGCCAAAACCACAAAGATGAGATCGGCGATCGCCGCCAAAAGGGGAAAGAGCCAGAACGCGCTCTCAACTCCCGCGGCAAGCAACCATATCGCCGAAAACAAATCGACGATAAGGCACAGTATAAGGCATATATACAGGGGAACGGCAACGCTCTTCATTCTCGCCGCGTTGCCGTCGCGGTAATTTTCTTTCATGGCTACTCCTTGAATTTGTACGGACCTTTGATGAGTCCGCCGTCAAGCGCGGCGGCGCAGTCGAACACGTAGGTGTCCTTGCCGAGCCTGAATATGAGCAGACTTCCCCCGCCTCCGCGGCGGCAGGTCTTGTTCTTTGCAAAGAGGTGGGCGATCCTCGTTAAGGGGCTTAAAATTTTGGAGTACTCCCTGTACGTCCTTCTGCCCTCTTCGGAGACGTCGGGCTTCGAGCACGCCGAACACAGCCCGTTGCCCTTGCGCTCGTCCACCGAATACACCTTTCTGCAACACTTGCAGGTAAAGGTCTTTTCCTCGGGAAGCATCTTCATCTCGTCGAGCGCGAACGAAAGGGAGCACGTCAGAGCCGAGGGCGAAGAGGGATCGAAGAGGTCGGAGTAAACTATGTCGGGCTTGCGGCAGTCCCTGCACACGATCCCGCCGTCGAACGCCAGAGCCTGTGAACGGCAGATGGTTTTTGAGCACCCGTCCGTCGTTCTTCCCCTGCAATAGGTGGGGGTTATTATGTGGTCGGCGAAAGCCGAATTTTCCTTTATCTTCTCAATATCGGCGTCCGAAAGCCCGAAGTCCTTTTTTGAAGGATCGAGGCTTATGACTTTGCCGTCTTTGCACTTTATCTTTCCGTCGTCGACAAGGCGGGTCTTATCCCCGCAGCAGAGGCACTCCGCGTCGAGCGCGCCGTTGGGTCCCACGGTAAGGCGCACGACGGGGCGGTTGCCGTACATTACGTCGTAGCTCAACGCCTGCCATTCCACCCTTGAAATGCCGAGGGCGCGTATCTCACTGCACCCCAGCTCGAGCGGACCGTTGGGAGCCATCTCGCGCTTTTTGACCTTTAATATCTCCTCGTCCTTGCCGCTGAACACAAGGTAGTCGGTGAAGTCGTTGTCGCCCGTCTTGCCCTCGGCCTCGGCGATAAATTCCGAAAAGGCGGAGAACACCTCGTCGCGTATCCTGCCGTCCTCGGGGGTGAGCGAAGAACCCGCGTCGTCTCCCGAGCTGTCGGGCGTTCGGCTTATCACCTCTTTTATCATCGCGGCATGATCCTTGGGAAGGGGCGAAAAGCCCTCGCCCTCGCGCCTGAAAAACAGCGAGCCGAGCATGGGCTGAGATTCGCCCACGCCGTAGTTGACCGAAAGCCTTAACGAAAGTCCGCAGATAGTCACGTCGGTCTTTTTGCCCGAAGAGAGGGCGAACCCGCCCGTATATATCCTTTGGAACACCTCTTCGAAGAACCTCTTTACAAGCTCTCCGTCCTTTTTGCCGCGCCCGTCGTCGAGCGTCTGCTTGAAGGTCAAAAAGGAATAGCCGTGATGATAGTCGTCGGCAACGCGCGTTATAAGCCCTTTCCAAAGCCCCGCGTCGCCGCTTCCGCCGCCCGCTCTCAGTCCCGAAAACCAGCCCGCGCCGTCCTTTTTGAAGCACAGGCGTTCCTCGTCCTCTGAGCTTTCCTCTTCGCTTTTTCCGAGCACGAACTGCGCTTCGGAGGTGACTATAAGCCCCTCGCCCACGCTGCGGATATAGCTGTTGTCCGCGTCGATAAAGCCGTTGCTTTTAAGCCAGACGATGCTGTTGAATATATCCTCGAATTTTTTGCTTATTTCAATGCGAGCCATAGATCACTGATCCCTTTCCAACACTTTTTTGATGTCGCCCACTTTGCGTGCCTCCGCGCCGAGGTTCTTGCAAAAGCTCTCGTCGGAGTTGTTTTCGGACTGGAAGCTCCACAGTCCCCTTATGTACGCGGCAAAGGTCTTGGGGAGAATGGGGCGAAGTTTGCCGCCCTGCTCTCTGCCGCAGTTGGGGCAGACCGCCGACCACTTGTCGTCGAACTCTATTACCGTGGGTTTGGGCGAACAGCCCGCGTACCTGCACTCGCCGCACTCCCGTACGTCGTCGTAAGTCACGCGGCATACCTCGTACTCCGCCGTGCACTTTCCGCACGCCTGGCACAGCACCATAAGCTCGGCTTCGCTCTTGTTGCCCGCCTTTTCCGCCTTGACCACGGGGCAGTCGAGTTTTTTGAGCCGCTTGCAGTGCGACATGGCGCAACTTTTAAGGCACGAGAGGTTTCTGTTGCCCGACTGTCCGTTGCTGCTCATGCGCCCCTTTGTGTTCTCGTCGTTAACGGCGGCGCACTTGTAGCCCTCTTCCTCGGTATCGGCTACCGAACGGCGGAGCATATACCCGCAGCGGTCGCACTTGAACTCGTGCATGTTTATCTCGCTCATGAGCATTGCCTTGTTGGTCTCGGACCTCGTGCCCAGGTGGTCGCAGATGAGCACGCTCTTTCGCCGTATCCTCAGATATTCGTCTTTATCGAACTCCCTGCCCGCGTTGCACACCGGGCACGCAAGTCTTACCCTGTCGCCCTTTTCGCTTATTTCTTCCATAAGCTCGGGGGAGCGGCGAAGCCCGTCGTCCAGAGTCGGGTGTTCGCATATTATCGGGCAGTCGCGCTTGCACTGCTCGTAGTCCTGCGACGACATGAGTTTAACGTTGCCGCACTCGCTGCAACGCACGGTGACCATCTGGTCGTTGTTGCTTCCCGCAAGTATGGTGGCGTCGCCGCTGTCCGAAGTAAGAAGCCCTATCCCCGCGAAGTACGCGAGGGCGAACCCCTCTAACTTGTTCATATCGGCGAACGAATATACGGTAACGTCCTTATCCTGTCCCAAACGGAACACGCGCCCTATGCGCTGATCCATCGCAAGGGGGTCGGGGGTGACCTGATAATTTATTATGAGATTGCACGCCTGTAAGTTCGCGCCCTCGGTGAGCGAGGGGTCTTTCACAAATAAAATCGCGTCCTTTTGTCCGTTGAAGCGGGCAATGAGCTTCTCCTGCTCCCTTTCGCCCGCGCTGACTATAAGCCGCTCCGAATAGCCGTCCTTTTTGAGTGCCTCTTCCACCTTTTCCGCCACACGTTCGCCGCGGGGAAGTTCGTAGTCGAAGAAGATTATCACCCTCTTGCCGGCGTTTTCGTCGAGCAGTTGTTTGAGGTATTCGTACTTATACCCGAGCGCGCCGCTCTCCGCCTTTACGGGCACGAGGCAGTTCTGCGCCCACGGCGGGTCATCGTCCCTTTCGTCGGCGAACATATCCTCGGAAAGAGTCTCTCTGAACCGTTCGGAATAGTATCCCACATACCCCGACTTGGTGTAGTAAGGGGCGGCGGTGAACTTTGCTTGGTAGAGGCTGTCGATCCGCCCGAGAGCGTCCGAAAGGGTGCGGCTGTAAAAGTCGCCCGCCCGCTCGGTCCTGCCGCGCGCGGCGTCGGCATAGCCCGCCACGCCCGTCTTTTTGCCGTCGTACTGCACGGCGGGTAAAAAGCCGTTCTTTGCGCAGACCGCCGTAAAATCGAGTTTGGCCCCGTTTTCGAGCGTCAGCTTTGCCGCCTGTTTATATATCTCCTCGGGAAGGGGCAAGAAAAAGACGTTCTTAGCCAGCTTTTTTGCCTGAATGAACCGCTCCCTGTTCGCGCCGTGCGCCGACTGACGGATCATTATGGAACGCAAAAGCGCGTGATATTCCCTCGCGACGACCTGTATGACCCTTTCCTTTACGGCGGGGTCGGAGCTTAAATAGTCCTCGACATAGTTGGAGCGGGCGTACTCCGAAAGGGCGGAAAACACCTTTTCGGGGTCTTTATCGCCATCGGGGAGACGCTTGAAATCGTCCTGCGCGACGAGCCATTGGTAAAACGCCGACTTGTAGGGGTTGAGCGTGACGGTGTTCAGCTTTACACGCCTTATGAAGTCGGTGACGTTGGTCGCCCCTCTGCACATTATCTGCAAGTAGTATTTCTTCTCGTCCAGATAGCTCTTCGAGCGCGCAGAGTCGTCCACCTCGTCGAAGTCCCGGGGAGAACCGCCCTTGCACCTTACGAAATACCAGAGGCGGAACATGTTTTCGAGATTGCCCGAGTGAGGGGTCGCCGAAAGCAACAGACAGTAGGTCTGCGAACCCGTGTTCTTTTTTATCTCCATGAGGTGCGAAAGGAGCTTCATCGCCTTTGCGTACTTGCCCTCTTCCTCGCACAGGTGGTGCGCCTCGTCGACGACTATCACGTCGAACACCACCGACTCGGTTATGTCCCACCCCGCGAACACGTTTACGTCGACTATGAGCGATTTAACGGGGTGAATTACCGAACTCCCCCGCTGTCGCGTGCATATCTTGGCGAGCGCGGAGGGGAAATCCGAATCCCTGTCGCCCTCTTTTATCTGCACGAGTTCGCCCTCGCCCAGCCCGAATTGCTTTTCTATAACTCCCACCCAGTCGCCGAGCACCTGCCCGGGGGTGATTATGAGCATGTTTTTGATGCGGTTGCGTTCGGCAAGCTCGCTCAAAACTACGCCCGCCTCGTAGGTCTTTCCGCTTCCCACGACGTCAGCCAGAAGCCCGAAGCCGCGCAGATCCCTTAACATCTGCTCTGCGGCGGAAGCCTGCTTTTTGCGTATTACTTCGCCCGTGCCGTGTTTGGCGCGGTCGTACTTTATGCCGTAGCCGAAGGTATCGCCCGCCTGTTCGTACCTCTTTACGGGTATGTGAAGCTGGCTGAAATCGTCGAATCTGTCGAGGGCGGCTATCTTTTCGTCCGCCTCGCTCACCGATCGGGTGTAATCGTGACGGCTGGTTATGTTCTGCTTCTGACCCTCCGCGTCCCACACTCTGCCGATCTCGCCGTCTTTGCCGAATTTTATCTCTATATCTGCCATAATTTCTCCGTCAGTCCGCCCCCTCTATCTTCACCGAGAAGTCCGCCGCCCTGAACTCTATATCGGTTGCGGGAACGGTCGTGCTCGTCTGCGCGGAATTAATAAAGGATATCCGCACTTTCGCGCCCGCGTTCTTCGCTCTGTCGTTCTCGACGTAAGGTCCCGCAACGCCGTTTTTGTCTATTTTGACGCCCGCAAAAAAGTGCACGTTGCCGTCTCCGCCCGAGATGGCGTCGAACCTCACCCTCGAACCGTTGTAGTAAAAAGTCACCTCGTTGTGCCCCGCGTTGCGTATGCAGAAGTCGGCGTACTCCGAAAGTTTATCCCTGTACGCCTTGTCTTCCTTTCCGCTCGCGAACACGAACAGGTTGTTCCTCTCGTATTTGAGCCCCTTTTCCTCGAACGCCCTCAAAGCTATGTCGCCCTTGCTGAGCGTCGTCGAAAATATCAGAAGCGACGCGCTGTCGGTCACCCTCACCACAAAGCTGTCGTACGCCTTGCGCCCGTTTTCGCCTATCTGTTCGCCCTTGAATAAAAGGGGAACCATAAGGCAGTGAGTGGCGGTCGAGTTCTGCGGCTGTACATACACGTCCGTGCCGTAGGTGAGCGAGGTGAGGGTTTCCGCCTTTATCTCCCCCAGCGAGGCGAGCGCGCACCCAACGGCGGGGGCGTACACCGCGTCCTCGTGGGAGTACACCTCGTACCCGTCGGAGCCGTCGAACTTCTTTGCGTCCGCGCTCTCGAAAGTGCCCGTCTCTATTTTGGGATACGCCTTTTGGAGCTTCTTTTTAAGAACTTCCACAAGGCGGTAGGTCTCTACCACCCCGCCCGTCAAAAAGATCTTGTTTACGCCCCTGTTGATGTTCTTTTCAAGCTCTTTGGTTATGTATTTATACAGCCTGTCGGCAAAAGAGCCCGTTATTATCTTGTCGCCCTCTATCCCCACGCACTTTGCAAACTCGGCGTGAGTGAGCTTTACGCGTATTTCGGTGTCCCTTATTATATGCACGGGAACGCCGTCCGAAAAGGGCTTGTCGTTCTGCCCGTACATTCCGAAGAATATCTTTGAAATTTTGATTTCCTGCAAGAACAGATACTGCTTTGTCAGAAGCCCCCTTTCGAACACGTGTCTGCCCGAACCGACCGAGGGCGAACCCATGGTCTCCCTGTTCTCTATCTTGCCCTCGAGGTAGTCGGCGACCGACCTGTCGATGTCGTTCCCGCCTAAATCGACGGGGCTGTTGTGCCCCTCTACGCCGTCTATCGAAACTCCGCCCCGCTCTATGTTGGTCTTTACCACAAAGGTCTTATCCTCGCCCACGTTGAACACGAGCGCGCTCTGTCCGTCCTTTATGAACCCCCTCTGCTTCGCGTATATGCTCAAAGCCTTGGTCATGCTTAAAACGGTGGTTATCTTATATTTGTCGCCGAACGCAAGGGATACGAGTCTTTTAAGCTCTTCCGTGACCTTTTCTCCCACGTTGGGCTGATAGACTATCGAAAGGCGCAGTTCGCACCCCTCGCCCAACAGCTCTTTTATCCGCTTTTCGACCATTTTTCCCACGTGGCGGAAGTAGTCCTCGCACACCGAACGCGGGGTAAAGCCGAACGCCTCGAACGTCCTCCGCCTTTCGACCAGCCCCGAAAAGTCGTCGTCGCCCTCTTCGGGTTCGGGAAAGGCGAACTTGGGGAATTGGTCGTTGTGGTTATAGTACCTTGCGTTGCTCTTTGTAATTTCGCCTTGGTCCTTTACGGGCTGCAATAAAAGTATGAGCCGCTTTATCTTTACGACGGTCAGATAGGAATCGGCGTTCTGCCTTTCTACTTCGTCGGCGAAGTACCACTTGCCGTCAAGCCCGTCGCCGCCGCTGAAATACGCGACGCCCGGCACCGCCATAAACGACGTGCCGTCGGCGACTATCTTGCCCGTGTGTTCCCGCCCCGCTCTGTTATAAGCGTAGGCTATTTTCAAAGTATCGTAACCCAAATCGAACGATACGTGTACGACGGTGTTTGTTCCCATTGCCGCAAAAACCTCTTTTTCAAGGCGAGCCGCCCACGCTTTTTGCGGGGCGATTTTCGCCAAATTCCGACATTGTACTATAATTATAATCGACACGCGCGCGTATGTCAAGCAAATTTCTCTATTTTACGAATAAATTAA
>CANRDY010000017.1 GCA_947629515.1 uncultured Clostridia bacterium | reverse complement strand
TACCCCGCCTTTTGATATAGAAGCACGCAGTTATATGCGTTGAGCGCGCCGAGCAGTTCCTTCTCGTCGAGGATACGAATTTGTCCGAGCGCGCCGAGCAGTTCGTCGATCCCGCCGCACGCATCGATGTCGTCGATACAGTCGATCACCGTGCGCTCCAGTGTAGTGACGCGCACCCCCGCCTGTTCGATATATGCGATACCGTAATCATTGTTCAGCTGTTTGCGGATATAATAGATGTCGAGAAATGTGAACGGATTGAACCGTGACTTGCTTCCGACCGTCACCACATGGAACACCTGATTCGCTGCACCGTAAAATTCCAATGCCGAATGATAACAGAGGAAAGCGTCGTCCGCAATCTTGCTCGCGATCTCGAACTTCGTCGCCATCGGCTCGCCCGTAACGTCGGCAAGGACGTAAAGCCCTTTACGCACCTTCATGATCTTTTTGGTGCGAAGCTGTCCCGCGATCCAATTTTCGTATTGCATATCGCTCGAGAACTGCGGGCGCATATCCTTTTTTGTGATAACATATGGAATCCATTTTACCATAGCCAAACCACCCGATTTTTAACTATTATAGCGCGAAATAATGCAAATGTCAACTGCCTTGCGCAAATTTGGATAATAATATTGCAAAAAAAAGAAAGTCCATGATTTTTGCCTCACGAACTTTCTTACCATAACTTCCCGCTTCAGATGTTTCCCTTAAAGCACTTGTTCTGTTGCGCCCGTCGCTCCCGTCGCGCCCGTTATGCCCGTCAAAGTCGTAATATATACCGTCCTTTGTGCAGAGGAACAGCCGCAACCGCCGTTATTTGCGCCGTTGTTGCCGCAACCGCAGTTATACCCGCCGTTGCAACTGCCGTTATTATAATTTCCGTAGCCGCCGCAACCGCAGGGGGCTGAAAATATGGTGTAAAATTCTTTCATGTCAAACCTCTTTTTTGAGTTTTTCGGTAAAATACCGCTTGTTGTGAAGATATATCTCGCTGTGCGGCTTTATTGCGCCCGCAAGCTCGTTAAAGGCGTTCGCCCTTTCGGGTTCGCCGAGTCTGTCGTAAATCACGCACAGCTGAATGTAAGGCACGAACCGACCGTAGTCAACGTTGACAAACGCTCCGCTTTTCGCGATTTTTTCGAGGGCTTTGCCGCCCGTATCGCTTTTGGCGTCCGTTTTGCTTTCGCCGTCTGTATCGCTTTTGCAGTCCGTTTTGCTTTTGTCGCCCGTTTTGCTTTTGCAGTCCGTTTCGCTTTTGCAGTCAGTAACGCCGCAGTCGCCGTTACCGTTGCCCCCGATACCGCTCCCGCAGTATTCGCCGCCGCACGCAAGGGCGCGTTCGTACCAATACGCGGCGGTTGAATACTCCTCTTTTTTGAAGAAGTAGCCGCCCAGCGTACAGCACGCTTCGGCTCGCGGGGGCGCGTACAGAAAGGACCGCAGAACGCTGTTCAACGCCTTTGGTTCGTCGCCCGACATTATGTATGCGCGGCAGAGGTTCATACACGCTTCGATCTTGTTTTCGATCCAGCCGTTGCCGTTCAAAAAATCTTCGAGCACTGCCGCCGCCTCGCGGGGCATATTGTTGAATAAAAGCTCGCGCCCGTAGTAAAATTTGGCGCGCTCGTCGAGGGGTTCGCCCGCGGCGATATGCCGCTGATATATGCTTAGATTGCGCATATGTGCGGGGCTTTTTAGTTTTTTGTGAATTATCTGCGCCTGTGAAAAGATCCTCTTGCCCCTCGGTTCAACCGCCTCGTGTACAAAGCCTTTGAACCTGAAATCAAGGCTTCGTCTGAATATGCGTTCTCTGTAATAGAAGTACTCGGGCGCGCCGTCGGCGGACAGGGTGACGTAGGGCAGAAACGCCATGTCGAACTCTTCGCCCGACAAAAGTTCGGCTATCTTTTCAGAGCTTTCGGGGGTGATGACGTCGTCGGCGTCGAGCCACATTACAAAATCGCACGTCGCCTTTTCGAACGCGTAATTGCGCGCCGCCGAGAAGTCGTCGCGCCATTCGAATGTGTAAATTTTTTGGGTGTAGCGCGCGGCTATTTCGACGGTGTTGTCGGTCGAACCCGTGTCGACCACCACTATTTCGTCCGCGAACGCCTTTGCGCAGTCGAGCGCGCGGGCAAGGGTGAGGCTTTCGTCGCGCACTATCATGCAAACGCTTATCGTCTTCTTTTCCATTGTATATTATCATTGTATGCGGGGCGGGAGGTAAGCGTGAATAAACGGCGCGCCGGGCTTGCCGCGGTGAAATTCGCACTGCGCGCGAGTGAAATTTTCGCTACGCGAAAGTGAAATTTGCGGCGTTCCGCCGCAAGTGAAATTTTTTTGCCGATGCAAAAAAGTTGTGGTGGGAATATTTGGAGATGAGTGCGCGTTACAAAGTGCAAGCACGGACCACGAGGGGTCGAGTGCGGGGTTTTCAAAACAGCGGACACCCGCTGTTTTGCCGCACGAGATGAGCTTGCGCATAGTGCAAGGCGCAAGCGGTGTCGTACCGAAGGCGACAGCCTTACCGAGAACGGCGTTCTTCCTTGCGCCGTTCGAGAAGCGAGCAGAACGAGGAGCGCGACACCGCTTTATGTTGAACAGCCTATCCGCCGTATTACTCTCCGCTGTTAAGACACTTGGTCAAGCGGAACGCTTGCGAAGCATATACGAAGTTTAGCGGCAGTTAAAAACGCTCCCCTGCGCGGCAATCCGCGCGGGGGAGCGTTGGTCAAAAACCGATTCCGAGATTAATCTGTAAGCCGAGTTCTGTCGTGTACGGTCATCTATCTACACCCGACGTCGCCGTCGGGTTCAAGCGATATTAACGGCGTGCGGCGGACGGGCAGTCCTTTCATTTAAGAAGCCGCATGCCCAATCTTGCATCGGGTGGGGTTTAACTGGCTTGCCGCGTTACCGCGGCAACGGTGAGCTCTTGCCTCGCCATTCCAACCTTACCGCGTGAAGCGGCGGTATATTTCTGTTCACTTTCCTTGAAGTCGCCTCCACCTGCCGTTAGCAGGCACCCTGCCCTGCGATGCTCGGACTTTCCTCATGCTGCTTTCGCAGCCCGCGACCGTATAATTAACTCGAAATCACTCAAATTTTAGCACCTTTTCACCTTTGCGGGCAACTATTTTTGGGTTAGATATTGATTTTTGTTTGATTTTATTTTACAATATTATCGTAAGAAATTTCATCTCGGAGATAAGTTCTATGAAAAAAACCAAAATCATCTGCACTCTCGGTCCCGCAAGCGACAACGAAATTATACTTTCGGAAATGATCGACGCGGGCATGAACGTTGCACGCCTCAACTTTTCGCACGGCACTCACGAGGAGCACGCGCAAAAGATCGCCATGATAAAAAGACTGCGCGAACGCAAAAAAGTGCCCCTCCCCATTATGCTCGATACGAAAGGTCCCGAGTTCAGGATCAAGACCTTTGCCGACGGCAAAATCACCCTTAAAGACGGCGATCCCTTTATCTTCACCACCGAGGATATAATAGGCGATAAGTCGAGGGTTTCGGTCTCGTTTGCGGGCATCTGCGAGCAGATGTTCCCCGGGGATAAAATTCTTTTAAATAACGGGTTGATGTCGTTCGAAGTCGTACGCGTCGAAAAGCCCGACGTCATCTGCAAGACGTTGATAGGCGGAGAACTTTCGAACCGCAAGAGCATGTTCTTTCCCGACAAGGAACTCGATATGGTCTACCTCTCCGATCAGGACAAAGCCGACATTAAGTTCGGCGTTGAACAGGGCGTGGACTTTATCGCCCTCTCGTTCGTTTCGAAAGCGCAGGACGTGACTGACGTTCGGAATTGGTTGAAAATGTGCGGTTCACCAGAAAAAGAGATAGAGCTTATCGCAAAGATCGAGAACCGTGCGGGCGTTAACAACCTTGAAGAGATACTCGCCGTTGCCGACGGAATTATGGTGGCGCGCGGCGACCTCGGCGTGGAAGTGCCCTTTGAGGAACTCCCCGGTATTCAGAAAAAAATTATCAACGCCTGCCGTATACGCGGCAAGCGGAGCGTGACCGCAACCGAAATGCTTGAATCAATGATAAAGCAACCCCGCCCCACGCGTGCGGAAATTTCGGACGTGGCGAACGCCGTTTACGACGGGTCTTCCGCCATTATGCTCTCGGGTGAGACGGCGGCGGGGGCTTACCCCGTTGAAGCGGTGAGCGCGATGGCGAAAATCGCAAAACAAGCAGAGTCGAACACCCGTTACATAGCGCATATCGACGACAGCGCGTATCAGATAAAGAACCTTGCCGAAGCTCTTTCGCACTCCGCCTGCACGCTGGCGCAGGATATCGACGCGAAGGTCATTGTGGTTTGCACGCGCACGGGCGGGACGGCGAGGACGGTTTCGCGCTTCCGCCCCATGATAGACATTATAGGCATGACCACCGACGAAAAGGCGTACAGAAAACTTGCGCTGAGCTGGGGGGTCATTCCCGTTATGAGCGACGAATTTTATTCGGTGGACGTACTCTTCCACTACGCCAAACGCGCCGCTATAGAATCGGGGCTGGTGCAAAAGGGCGACAAGATAGTGCTGACGGGCGGAACGCCCAACGGCAAGAGCGGCAATTCGAACCTTATCAACGTTGAGACGGTGTGACGGGTGGGTTGGCACTACGCGCGCCGCGTGAAATTTGCAATATGCGCGAGCGTGGGAACGCCCGCGCGCGAAGAGTGACTTAATGTAATCAGATATTATTTAGAGTTTCTACCCCTACCCTACCCTCCCCCTCCGCAAGCGGAAGGGGAGGGAATATTTTTCTTTTTTCCCCTCCCCCTTGGTAAGGGGGAGGAATTGAAGGTGGGGGTTGCAAGAACGAAGTGAGAAAGTGTCGGTCGCCCTTGCAATTACGAAGTTAGAAACTTTGTAGATGCGAGCAAGACAAGGCGAACGAGCGACGACCGCAGGGAGTGTACAATGAAGTACACGACCAAGGCGGAGCGATGTTCAACGCCGTATTGCGAAGCATATACGAAGTTTAACGGTAGTAATACAAGAGTTGCGGCGCACATAATGCGCCGCAACCCCAGAGAGAATATGAAAAAAATCGGGTATTTGTTCTTTTGGTATCTGTATGCTAACACTTTATTGTGATAAGGATATGAAAACTAAATGAATATATTTACCGATTTTTATATTTTATTCATTTTGCCCGCGCGCGTATGGGCGTTGGAGCGTGTTAATATACACAATTTTATAAAGTGTTTTAATGTTGAATACTTGCGCGCGGGCGTGGGGTGGGGATTTGGGTAGCGAAAGTTACTCAAAAAAGGCGGGCGATTTTAAATAATAAGTGTCACCCTGAGCAAGCGAAGCGCGTCGAATGGGTCTATTCCGCAGTATAGCGGAGTAATTATTTCAGAAAAGTGGGGGGTCGGTTTCAAAGTGCAAGCACGGACCACGGGGGGATTCTCTCACTTAATCGAACCCGCTAACGCGGGCTTCTCATAGCGTTCGAAATGACAGTGCCTTAATGTACTCCGATATTATGCGCGCGGGCGTGAAAACGCCCGCGCGCGAAAAGTGCAATAATGTGCTACGATATTATTTGGAAAAACCCCTACCCTCCCCTCCCCCTTAAAAAAGGGGAGGGAATGTAAGAGTAAGGGTCATTCTCCCACTTAAAAAAGTGGAAAGAATGTAAGGGTAAGGGTCATAAATTAACGGTTCAAAAAATTAAATCATTTCCCGCCAAAGGCTCGGGAGAGGGCGTCGGCGGCGCGGATACCGTCTGCCGCGGAGGACGTTATGCCGCCCGAGTAGCCGCTTCCCTCGCCGCAAGGATAAAGCCCTTTCAAACTCACGCTCTGCATGTCCTCCCCCCGCTCTATGCGCACGGGGGACGTAAAGCGGCTTTCAATTCCCGTCAGCACGGCTTCGGGGTCGGCAAAGCCTTTGAGGCGTTTGTCCATGTCGGCTATGGCGAGCTTTAACGCCGCTGTCGCCTCGGCGGGCAAAAGGCAACCGAGAGGCGCGAACGACGTTCCCGCCGCATAGGTCGGTTCAACGCCTGCGAACCGCTGGGAAAGGCGATCCTTTACAAAATCGCCCGAGAGCTGAACGGGCGCGCGGTAGTCGCCGCCGCCGAGCATGAACGCCCTTTTTTCAAGCTCGCGCTGGTAGTTCATTCCGTCGAAAAGCCCCGTGCCGAAGTCCGAAAATTTAAGCTGGACCATTAGGGCGGAGTTGGAGTTTTTGCCCGAGCGGGCGTACTCGCTCATGCCGTTGACGGCAAGTCCGCCCCGTTCGCTTGCGGCGGGAATGACCACCCCGCCCGGGCACATGCAAAAGGTGAAAACCGTGCGTTCGTGCGCGTGACTGACGAGCTTGTAGTCGGCGGCGGGCAGTTTTTGAAAGCTCGTGCCGTACTGCGCAAAGCCGATACTTTGCGCGCTGTGTTCTATTCTGAACCCCGCCGCAAACTCGCGAGGGGTCATATAAATGCCGCCAGCGTGCAGTTTGACGAAAGTTTCCCTTGCCGAATGTCCGAGGGCGAGCACGGCGCAATCGGTTCGAAGTTCGCTCTCCACGCCCGTGGAAAGGTCTTTGAGAATGAGGCTCGTTAACCTGCCGCCCTGTTGCGTAAAGCCCGTGAAGAGCGTTCCGAAGAGGTATCTTCCCCCCTCGCTCTCTATGTGGGCGCGGATATTTTTGAGAACGGCGGCGAGGTTGTCGCTTCCGATATGTGGCTTGTTTAAGTACAGAATTTCCTCGGGCGCGCCGAAGCGGTGGAAATATTCCAGAACGGCGGAGTTATAGAGGGTGTGCGTTTGGGTGTTGAGCTTGCCATCGGAGAAAGTGCCCGCCCCGCCCTCGCCGAACTGCACGTTGGAATTTTCGTTGAGCGCGCGGGTGGCGAAGAAGGATCGCACGGTTTTTGTCCGCTCTTCCACCCTTTCGCCGCGCTCGATTATAATTGGCTTCGCGCCCCTTTCCAACAGCCTTAAAGCGCAGAAAAGCCCCGCGGGACCGCTGCCCACGACGGCGACTTTTAAGTCTTTCAGCGCGGGGTCGGCGGGAATGGGCGCGGGCTGGGGAAGGCGGTCGTTTTCGTCCGCCGAAAAGGCGATGGAATACACCCAAAAGATGTTGCCCTTATCGCGCGCGTCGAGCGATTTTTTGAGAATTTTGAAGAATTTTAGGGGCTTTTTGAGCTGTTTTTGGGCAATTTGGAGCAGTTTGCTCTCGCTTTCGCCAACACTCAGTTTTACGCCGTCGAGCCTTTTCATAGCCTTGAAATGAGTTCCTTATCGAATTTTGCGCCGTAGAGTTTTTTCATGATCTTTTGATAAGTTCCTCCGCAACGCGCTTTGCGCTGAGGAACGCCCAACGCAGGTTGTAACCGCCGCAGTCGCCGTCGACGTCGAGCGCCTCGCCCGTGATGAAGAAGTTGGGGCAGAGCTTGCTTTCGAGGTTTTGGGTCACTTCGTTCATGTCTATCCCGCCGCGGGTGACCTGCGCGCTGTCGAAGCCGAGCGTGCCCGTGACGTTCAGACAAAAATTTTTAACGCAGGCGGCGACCTCTTCGGGGGGAACAAGCCGCGCGTTGGCGGGGTATTCCACTCCCGTCAGCTCACACGCATATTTGACGACCGCTCTGCCGAGCTGGTTGTGAAGTATGCCCGAGAGCGTCTCCTGCGCGGGCGTGCCGAGGGCGAGCTTTTCTTTCAACGCCGAGGTTATTTGCCTTTGCGTGAACGCGGGCAGAAGGTCTATGCAAAGATGAGGGCTTGGATTCGAAGCGATAAGTTCTTCAACGCGGGTGGTTGAATTGGAGTTGTGAGTTGAAGCGGGGCGGGCGGTTGAATTGGCGCGGGCGGTTGAATTTGGGCGGGGGTCGGCGTTAAAATCGAGACCCGCAAAGGCGGGAGAAACGCCGAAAATCGCGTTGCCCGTAACGCCGTATTCGGTAAAAATAACGTCGCCCGCGCACTCCTTTACAACTTGTCCGTTTACGACCGCTCTGACATGACTTTCGACCCTTATCCCCCTCGCCGTCTTTATGGGCGCGGTAAGGGTTTTGAGCTGAACGAGCGACGGAAAGAGCGGCACGATGGTGTGACCGAGCGCGGTGGCGAGCCCGTACGCCGAGCCGTCGGCGTTATACTTGCACTGCGATTTGCCGCCCGTTGCCAAAACGACGGCTTTTGCCGTCAGCTTTTCGCCGTTTTCCAAAACGACAGTAAAGCCGCCGTTCGCGTTTTGCCGTGCAGCGGGAACGACCGACGTAACCCGCGAGGACAGTAAAATTTCCACCCCGTTGGAAGTAAGGGTGTTGATGAGGCTGTCGCAGAGGGCGGAAGCCTGCTTGCCCGCGGGGTAGATCCTGCCGCGCGCGTCGGCGCAGAAGAGCACGCCGCCGAACACGTCAAGCCCCGAGTAAGGATCGCCCGAAATTATTTCGTCAAGAACGCGGCGGTTGCCGCCGCGGTAGTTGGCGGGGGCGACGTTCAGATTCGAAACGTTGCCCTGACCGTTGCCCGTGGAAGCAAGTTTTTTGCCGACGCGCGAGTCGGCTTCGATCACGGCAATATTTAATTTACGGGGCGCGGAAAGGCGGGCACTTTGGGAAGAGGGCGAACCCGCGGAAAGACGGTTGACCTCTGAAAGGCGGGCGGCGCAGGCAAGCCCCGAAGCCCCTCCGCCTATTATCGCTACGTCGAAATTGCGCATATTAAAACCTTTGAAATTTTGTACAACTCAAATTGTACTAAAAATCTCAAAGGCTGTCAACCGTTGTTTTGTATCGGCGGGTCAAAGAGTTTTGTAAATTTCTTGGCGGGGGCGGCGGTTATCGGGGGCACAAAGTTTTTTAAATTTATTTCGGGGTCGGTCAAAGAGTTTTGTAAATTTCTTCGAGGCGGGCAAGGTGGAGTTTTTCGTCCTCGGCGATGCGCGCGATTATCTCCTTTACCCTTTCGCTCTGCAACCTTTTGAGCATGCCCGAATAGGACGAAATGGCGTGGCGTTCGCCGAGCATGTCGTCGACTATCATGTCTTTGAGGGAGCGCGAATAGGCGACGTACTTCGCCGAATAAAAGCTGAAGCACGAATACGGGTTCTGGCAGTAGACGGGCGGCGCGCCGAGCGCAAGGATAGTTTCGCCGAGAAGTTCAAGATGCTTCATCTCGGATATGGCTATCCCGACGAGCGTTTTCGCCTCGTCGATCTTTTTGTTTCTGCGGAAAAAATAGGAGTGATATATGTACTGCAATACGGCGTTAAGTTCGCCCGTCGGCGAGGCGTAGGCGGGCGATATTATTCTTAAACTGTATGCGTCGGGTGAAAGCCCGTCGGCTTCGGGATAGGGAGTTTCGAGTGATAACGGCTTCATAATTAACTTGCTCCTTTTCGCTATTTATACTATGAAAAACAGCTTAAATTAGTGCATTATGCGTGACATAGTACTTTACAAAACCCTTAAAACCGCAAAAATAAGCGGCTTTGAGCCGTTTATAGGGGAGTTATTATAAAACTTGTAAAATATGTCGGGAGTTCGCGGGGAGGTTACGTTAAGCTATTGAGGGCGTTCCGCGAAAGCCGTTTTAAGCCTGTTCGGCGGGGAAATTCATTAAACTTTCAAGGCGAATTTCAATCGTCTTTTTGTTTTAGAAATATCTCTTTTAAGAACTGACCCGTGTAGCTTTGGGGGCAGTTTGCGACGTCCTCGGGCGAGCCGAAAGCTACCACCTCTCCGCCCCTGTCGCCCCCCTCGGGACCGAGGTCGATTATCCAGTCGGCGCACTTGATGACGTCTAAATTGTGCTCGATGACGAGCACGGTGTTCCCGCCCTCGCGCAGGCGATAGAGTATTTTTATGAGCTTATCCACGTCGTAGCTGTGCAAGCCCGTGGTGGGTTCGTCGAGGATATAAAAGGTCTTGCCCGTGCTCCTCTTCGAAAGCTCGGTGGCGAGCTTGACCCTCTGCGCTTCGCCCCCCGAAAGGGTGGTCGCGCTCTGCCCCAATTTGATGTAGCCCAGCCCCACGTCGTTGAGTGTGGACAGCTTGTTCCAAATGGACGACACGGGTTTGAAGAAGTCGCACGCTTCGGCGACGGTCATGTCGAGCACGTCGGAAATGGACTTGCCCTTGTATTTGACTTCGAGCGTTTCGCGGTTGTACCGCTTGCCCTGACACACCTCGCACGGGACGAAGATGTCGGGCAGAAAGTGCATTTCTATCTGAATTATGCCGTCGCCCTGACAGTGCTCGCACCTGCCGCCCGCGACGTTGAACGAGAACCTTCCGCTCTTGTACCCCCTCTCCTTTGCGTCGGGAGTGGCGGCGAACAGATCGCGGATCTGAGTGAACACGCCCGTGTAAGTTGCGGGGTTGCTCCTCGGCGTTCTGCCTATGGGCTGCTGGTCGATGGCTATAACTTTGTCGAAGTGTTCAAGCCCCTCGAAGCCCTCGCAGTTCCCCAAAAGTTTGCGCGCTCCGTTAAGATTGTTGGCAAGAAGCGGATAGATTATTTCGTTGACAAGGCTCGACTTTCCGCTTCCCGAAACGCCCGTAACGGCGGTGATCAGCCCCGCGGGAACTTCGGCGATTATGCCCTTTAAGTTGTTCTGTCTGCAACCTTTTACTTTGAACCCTCTGCCGTCGGGGCGAAGGCGTTGGGCGGGGATATCGATCCTTCTTCGTCCCGCCAAAAAGTCGCCCGTTATAGAGCGCGGTTCGTTCATTATGTCCTCGGGCGAACCGCACGCGACCACTTCGCCGCCGTGAACGCCCGCCATAGGTCCGATATCGACAATGTAGTCCGCCGCACGCATGGTGTCCTCGTCGTGCTCGACGACGATGAGGGTGTTGCCGAGGTCTCTCAGCCCCATTAAGGAGTTGAGAAGTTTGCGGTTGTCGCGTTGGTGAAGCCCTATGCTCGGTTCGTCGAGAATGTACAAAACGCCCGTCAGCGCGCTGCCTATCTGCGTGGCAAGGCGTATGCGCTGGCTTTCGCCGCCCGAAAGGGTCGCCGCCGAACGCGAGAGGGTGAGATAACCAAGCCCCACGTTCTGCAAAAAACTTATGCGGCTGTCGATTTCCTTGATGATGCTGTCGGCGATGAGGTGTTCGGTGGCGTTGAAGAACGAAAAGTCGGCAAATGCCTTTAAGTCGTCTACAGACATATCGCACACCTCGGCAATGTTTTTGCCGCCGACGGTTACGGCGAGAGCCTCTTTTTTGAGGCGTTTGCCGTGGCATAGCGGGCAGTCGGACGTGCGCATATAGCGTTCTATATCCCACTTTACGCTGTCGGACGAGGTGGTGTTGTAGCGGCGTTGAAGGTTGTTGGCGAAGCCCTCCCACGCCGTTTTGTAGCTTCCCGAAAAACTGCGGGTGGCGTAGTGAAGGTCGATTTTTTCGCCGCCGTTGCCGTACATTAATATATCGAAAACCTCTTTGGGAAGGTCTTTTACGGGCACGTCGAGCGAAAAGTTGTACACTTTTGCAAGCGATTGAATGTACATCTGCGTGATTGCAGAGTTGTCGAGGTTCCAGCCGCTTATTTTTATCGCCCCCTCGCGCAAGGTGAGCGACCTGTCGGGGCAGATAAGGTCGGGGTCGACGGTCTGTTTGAAGCCTAAACCCGAGCACTCGGGGCACGCCCCCCACGGGGTGTTGAACGAAAAGAGTCGGGGTTCGATCTCCTCGATGGAAATGCCGCAATCGGGGCAGGCGTAGTTGGAAGAATACAGCTCTTCCCTCTCCCCGTCGTCGATGACGACAAGCCCCGCGGCAAGGTTCAACGCGCTTTCGAGGCTTTCGGAAAGGCGTTTGAGCGCGCCCTCTTTTATGACGAGCCTGTCGATGACCACCGAAATGTTGTGGCGAATGTTCTTTTCGGGGTGGATATCCTCTTGCAAATCGTAGATTATGCCGTCGACTTTGACCCTGCCGTAGCCGCTCTTCTTCCACCCCGCAAGCTCCTTTTGAAATTCGCCCTTTTTGCCGCGGACGACGGGGGCTTCGATTATTATCCTCGAACCCTCGGGTCTTGTCATAACTCTGTCGGCTATTTCGTCGACGGACTGTTTGCGGATCTCTCTGCCGCAGTTGGGGCAATGGGGTATGCCCACGCGCGCGAATAAAAGGCGGAAATAGTCGTAAATTTCGGTAACCGTGCCCACGGTCGAGCGGGGGTTGTGCGAGGTGGTCTTTTGGTCTATCGAAATAGCGGGCGAAAGACCTTCGATAAGCTCCACGTCGGGTTTTTCCATTTGCCCGAGGAATTGGCGGGCGTAGGACGAAAGGCTTTCGATATACCGCCTCTGCCCCTCGGCGAAGATGGTGTCGAACGCGAGCGTCGATTTGCCGCTTCCCGAAAGCCCCGTGAACACCGTGAGCGTGTTGCGGGGGATATGGACGTCGATATTTTTTAAGTTGTTCTCTTTTGCGCCTTTTACAAAAATTTCTTCTTTCATAATATTTTCAGGAATTAGGGATTAGGGGTTAGGGGTAGTTTGAACCGTGATTTTTTTGTATCGGCGACCTTGCGCTTTTGGTTTTTACTTGCAACCCCCTCCCTTGTGTTCCCTCCCCCTTACCAAGGGGGAGGGCGTAGGTGGAGGTCAAGGGGTCAGGGGTCAGGGTCGGGATAGGGAAAATAGGGTCGATCAATAACGGGGCGGGAGTTATAAACCGCGCGGGGTGTTCCCCGTAAAAACTCTATGATTTTTTGCTTTTGAGGAGTTTTTTCTTTAATTCGGCTATGCGGTCGCGGATCTCTATCGCGCGCTCGAAGTCGAGCTGGGAGCTGGCGACTTTCATAAGCGCTTTGAGCGACTCTATCTCCTGCGGAATGTCGGCGAGCTTTATGTCGTCGGCCGCGCTCTTTTTGCCCGTTATGCCTATGCTGTTTTTGACTTCTTTGATTATGGTCGTGGGCACTATCCCGTGCGCCGCGTTGTACTCCTTTTGTATCGTGCGGCGGCGGTTGGTTTCGTCTATCGCCCTCCGCATACTGCCCGTTACTACGTCGGCGTACATTATAACTCTCCCCTCGGCGTTGCGCGCCGCTCTGCCGATGGTTTGAACGAGGGAAGTTTCGCTTCTTAAAAATCCCTCTTTGTCGGCGTCGAGTATGGCGACGAGCTTCACCTCGGGAAGGTCGAGACCCTCGCGCAGCAGATTTATGCCGCACAGCACGTCGAATTCGCCCCCTCTTAAACCGTTGATTATGTCTATACGCTCCAACGCGTCTATGTCGCTGTGCATGTAGCGCGCCTTTACGCCGTGTTCTTTGAGGTATTCGGTAAGGCTCTCCGCCATTCGCTTTGTCATTGCGGTGACGAGCACGCGCCCGTTTGAAGCTATCACCTTGTTGATCTCGCCCAAAAGATCGTCTATCTGCGTTTTGGTGGGACGAACTTCGACCTCGGGGTCTAAAAGCCCCGTAGGGCGTATGAGCTGTTCGACGACGTTGCCCGCCTCGTTAAGCTCGTATTGCGCGGGCGTTGCCGAAACGCATATCAGCTGGGGCACGCGTTCGTCGAACTCCTCGAAGGTGAGCGGGCGGTTGTCGTACGCCGATTTAAGGCGGAACCCGTAGTTGACGAGGTTCTCCTTGCGGGAACGGTCGCCGTGGTACATTGCGCCTATCTGCGGTATGGTCATGTGGCTTTCGTCTATGAACACGAGGAACTTGCCCGCGGGGAAGTAATCCAAGAGGGTGAACGACGGCTCGCCGGGGGCTCTGCCGTCGAAATAGCGGCTGTAATTTTCAACGCCGCTGCAATAGCCGATCTCCCTCATCATTTCAAGGTCGAAGGTCGTGCGCTGTTCGAGCCGCTGGGCTTCGAGCAGTTTGCCCTCGTCTCTGAACGCCTTTACTTCGTCGTGCATATCGCGTTCTATCATCGAAAGGGCGTCCGCCATTTTATCGCTCCCCACGGCGTACTGCGAGGCGGGGAAGATCAATACGTGTTTGAGTTCGGATACAATGTTGCCCGAGACGGCTTCGACCTCGCATATGCGGTCGATTTCGTCGCCGAAGAACTCAACGCGCACGGCTATTTCGGAGTTGGAAGCGGGGAAAATTTCAACCACGTCGCCCCTCACGCGGAACGAGGAACGCTGGAAGTCGATATCGCGCCTTGCGTACTGTATCTCGACGAGCTTTCGTAAGAGCGCGTCGCGCTCCATTTGCATTTGAGGACGCAGGGATATTGCAAGGCGGAAGTACTCTTCGGGCGCGCCCAAGCCGTAAATACAGCTGACCGAGGCGACGACTATCACGTCGTCACGTTCACCCAGAGAGCTTGTGGCGGAGTTACGGAGTTTGTCTATTTCATCGTTAAGACTCATATCCTTTTCGATATAAGTATCGGTCGAGGGTATGTAGCTTTCGGGCTGGTAGTAGTCGTAATACGACACGAAGTACTCCACGCGGTTGTTGGGGAAAAATTCCTTGAACTCGTTGCAGAGCTGGGCGGCGAGCGTTTTGTTGTGGGCGATGACGAGCGTGGGGCGGTTGACGTTTTTGATGACGTTTGCCATTGTGAACGTTTTGCCGCTGCCCGTTACCCCCACCAATACCTGCGTGCGTATGCCGTCGAGCACGCCCTCGGTGAGGCTCTCGATCGCCTTGGGCTGGTCGCCCGTGGGTTGGAATTTTGAGTGAAGTTCGAATTTCATTTCAGCTATAAATTATAACCCTTTTTTTAACTATTTACAACTGTTTGAGACGGGTTGTTGTTGGGTGTGATTGGTTGAAACTGCTTGAAGCCGTTTGAAATGGTTTGAAACGGTTTGAAATGATTTGAAATGGTTTGCGCGCGTTTGGCGGGGAGTTGCGATTGGCGCGGGGGGCGCACAAAATTGGCGTAAGAATTTGAGATTGGGCGCGCTTGGTGCGCTCGGCGAGTTGCCGCCGGGAGGCGTACAATAAACTTATGTTTAATTATAACATTTCCGAGGGCGGTTGTCAATTGTTGGCGGGGGCGGTTGCGGCTTTGCGCAAGTGAAATTTTTTCCAAACGTTCCGCTTGGGCGGTGTGTCTTAACGGCGGGGAAGTAAGACGGCGGAGAGGCTGTTTAACGCGAGACGCCCCCTCTTTCATTCTTTTTCGAACGGCGTAAGGGGGTAACGCCGTTCTCGGGCACCGCTTGCGCATAGTGCAAGGCGCAAGCGGTGCCCGAGCGCGGCGGTGTTCCTTACGCCGCGCGAGAAATTCTCTCACTCAATCGATTATTTCTTTATACCGTTTCAAAGAGCAAGCACAGACCACGTTGGGATTCTCTCACTTAATCGCCCGCGCATTTATGCGTGGGGCTCATAGCGTTCGAAATGACAGTGCCATAATAAGCTCCGATAATAGTTAAAAATGCTCCCCCCTCTTCATTTCTCCCCCCTCGCAAGCGAAGGGGGAGGGTTGGGTATGAGGAAGGGAGCGAATGGGGTAGTTTTTAGGGTCGGTTGCCCTTGCCCGTACGAAGTGAGAAAGTTCGAAGAAGCAAGCAAGACAAGGCGAACGAGCGACGACCGAAGCGAGTGTACAATGAAGTACACGAACAAGGCGGAGCGACGTTCAACACAGTATTGCGTAGCTTATTCGAGCTTTTCGGGAGCAAAGCGCGCGGGCGTTTGAACAACGCCCGCGCGCATAATATTACAGATTTTTATAAAATATTATTACTTATTTTTATAAATTACTACCCCCCTGCCGCTATCCGTTTATAATTTCGTCTATGGTCACCTGAAAAATCTCGCCGAGCTTGCGCAACATTTCAATGTTCGGCTCTGTTCTCCCCTGCTCCCAATTCGCATAACAACTCTCCACCACTCTGAGTTTGTCGGCTACTTGCTTTTGGGTCATTTCGCAACTCTTGCGAATCGTTCTTAAATTTTGACAAAACTTTTTATCCATACAAAAAGTTTACGCAAAACTACACATTTTATCTTTATAATAGATAAAATGTGTAGTTTAATTAATTTTAACAGATTTCAAAGGGAGGAAATTATATTATTTTCCTGTTCAAAAATATTGATGACCTGCTTTTTGCGACGTTGAGCATATGCGCACGCACTCCACGCGCCGCCGTAAGTATAGCGAACGCCCGATACAACATAATCCGCACGGTCGACTATGCATCGGTTGGTACGGCTTATGGCGTATTTGGGCGGCACGGCTTTTTCAAGTAAATATACAGTTTCGTCATAACTTTTCGGCAAACAGAACTCCGAATTCGGGTGATAAGACAACACCATTATGTGTTTGATATTGGGGTAAGTTAGTTTCAGCTCATAAATAATTTGCGCGCATATCTTGTCAAAATTTCCACGGTAGCCGTCATAAAACTGCATAACACCGCACTTCTCAATCAGTTTGATTATTATCTTTTTTAATTGCTCTTTGTATGGCGTGTAGTCGACATAGCTATGTCCGAAAAATGCGCAGATTTTCAAAAAAATGCCGTCCTCTTGCGAGAACGACATATAGAACTAATACCATTCTCGCTTAGCCGCCAAGCACAACAAAACATCAAAGAGATTTGTACGCGATAAAAGTACAGCCCTACCAAGGGTTATACTCTTTGATGTCAAAATTTATAATAATTGTGCTTGGCTTATTTAATTTTAGCAAATTAAATTTAATAAGTCAATGTTTTAACTGAAAATGTTGCGGGCAACAAACGGTACTTTCTCGGAATGCACAATGATTACCAAAATAACCATAAACTCGGCGGCAAAAAACAGTGTTGGGGCTAACGCGTTCCCGTCGTCCGCCCAAATTGTATGGAATTAAATACCATTTATATTATCTGTTTTTACATGTATAGTGTTAAGTGCGGCGGGGCGCGTTGAAACGCGCCCCGCCGCTAAGCAAAAAACTTTTTTAATACACTTGACAAATAAAAAAGAATATCGTACAATAATATCACAAAGGGGAACCCAAAGCGGTTGACCCAATTGCTGATTAAAATAACCGCACTGAGCTGTCAACTATCGGCGGTTATTTTTTTACGCGCTTAATTGCTATGTACTCGACTTCGTCGAGCAACAGCTCAAGCTGTTTAAGAAGCTCTCAGAGTTGCGATACTAATTCGCTAAACTCGGTCATAAGCCTCACCCCCTTTGAAAGAAAATGTATCACTCCATTTTCCCCCTCGAGAGGTCAACCGCCTGCAAGGATTCCCCCTTGCTTCGAAAATTAATATTAAAGTTAGTATATACCCACTTGTCGTAATTTGTCAAGAGATTTTTTGTTTGGTTCGCGTTTCAAAGTGCCCTGAGCAGACCACGGGGTCGAGTGCGGGGATTCTCAAAACAGCGGACACCCGCTGTTTTGCCGCACGAGATGAGCTTGCACATAGTGCAAGGCGCAAGCGGTGCCCGAGCGCGGCAGTGTTCCTTACGCCGCGCGAGAAATTCTCTCGGTCAATCGATTATTTTGTTATACTGTTTCAAAGGGCAAGCACAGACCACGGGGGGATTCTATCACTTAATCTGCCGTTTCCCGCGAGCGGGAACCCTCGGCAGAGCGTCGGGCTTGCGCCCTCGCGCGAACCCGCTTCGCGGGCTTCTTATGTCGTTCGAAATGACAGTGCCTTATGTTTCTCCGATATTATTTGGAACACACCCCCTCAGTCCGCGGAGCGGACAGCTCCCCCTCATAAATGAAGGGGAGCGAATGGGCGCGCGCTTAACCCTTGACAAGCGCACGCGGCGCGGGTATAATATCGTTAATGATTCTTCGGGCGGGGGTATTGCTATGAAAAGTTATTGGGGATTTATAAAGGGCGATAATTACGACCTCGGCTGTACGGGCGGTTCGGTGACCGTTATCGACAAAGAGGGTAAAGAGGTCGCCGTGTTCAAAGGTCTTTCCCACGCAAACGAGGCGGCGTTCGTGCCCAACCGCAACGCGTTTATCGTCAAGTCCGCCGACGGCTATGTCTGCGCGTACTCGCTCGACGAAATGAAGCTCATAAAAAAGTTCCGCTTTTCGAACAGGTCGGGGCAGGACTACGGCTTTTGCTTTTCGCCCGACGGCACGGTCTTTTACATAATCGACAATTACAACGGTCTGAACACGCGCATTGTTACTTTTGAGACCGAAAATTTCACTCAGACGGGCGACATTCTCACCGAGGAAAAGGACAAATTTTTAACGCGTTTGGAATGTTTCCGCGGGCACATTATGGCTCTTGGGTATATGCGCAACTTCGGCGTGGCTTCGTGCGGGTTCGTGGGGTTCATCGAGGACGGCAAGCTGACAAGCGTGAAAAAAGTTTCGATAACCGATTTTTACTACGCCGACCGATTCAAAACGCTTGAAGCACTCGGATTTACCGAAAAGGCGGTCAAGTGGCTGCCCTTGCCCGAGGACAGGGATATAACCGAGTTTTCGCTGATGGATCTTTTGTGAACCTAAAAGCGGCGAACCTTCCCCTAGAGCGTTTAGCGGTTTTTGGGGGGGTGCAAATGGGTGCGCAAATGGGTGCGCAAATGGGTGCGCAAATGGGTGCGCGCGGGCGTTGGAACGCCCGCGCGCTATTTTAATAATAACTGTCACCCTGAGCAAGCGAAGCGCGTCGAACGGGTCTATTCCGCAGTATAGCGGAGTTTTTTATAAGGTATAGATTATTTTAGAAATAGTAACGCGTTTCAAAGAGCAAGCACAGACCACGTTGGGATTCTCTCACTCAATCCCGCGCCTACGGCGCGTGTCATATCGTTCGAAATGACAGTGCCATAATGCGCTCCGATAATATTTTAGAAGTACACCCCCTCAGTCCGCGGAGCGAATGGGTTTGGGGTAAGACGTCAAACAGTGCCTTATGTTGCTCCGTTATTATGCGCGCGGGCGTTGAAACGCCCGCGCGCGAATAGTGCCATAATGTGATACGATATTATTTAAAATGCTCCCCCTCGCGCTTGCCGCGAGGGGGAGCAAATTTACATATTGAGGGCGACGCCCTTTCGATTAAGATAACTTTTCGAGGAGTTTGAGGTCGATGCCCTTGTCGCCGATTTTGATTATCTCGACTTTGACCGTGTCGCCGATCTTCACTACGTCCTCTACCTTTTCTACGCGCTTGTCCGAAAGTTTGGAGATGTGGATCATGCCGTCTTTGCCCGGGGCAAATTCGACAAACGCGCCGAATGTGAGTATCCTTACGACCGTTCCCACAAACATATCGCCTACTTCGGGGTCGTGCGCTATCGAAAGCACTATCTGCTTTGCGCGCTCGGCGTTTTCGATAGGTCCTACGCAGGAGATATAGCCTCTGCCGCTGTCGTCGTCGTTGAACTCGATCTCCGTGCCCGTCTCTTCCATTATCTTCTTTATCACGCAACCCTGCTTGCCGATGACGTCGCCGATCTTGTCGGGATCGATCTCGAAGCTGATGATCTTGGGCGCGTAAACAGAAAGCTTGGGCGCGACTTCGGGCACACATTCAAGCATCTTCGAAAGTATGAACTGTCTGCCCTCGTTGGCTTGATCGATAGCGGTGTGCATAATTTCTTCGGATATACCCTTGATCTTTATATCCATCTGGATAGCGGTTATGCCCTTGCGCGTTCCCGCAACCTTAAAGTCCATATCGCCGAGGAAATCTTCAAGCCCCTGAATATCGGTGAGCACTTTGAACTCGCCCGTCTCCTGATTCTTGATAAGTCCCATTGCGACGCCCGCGACGGGAGCTTTGATGGGAACGCCCGCGTCCATGAGCGCCATTGTAGAACCGCACACCGACGCCATCGACGACGAGCCGTTGGACGAAAGTATGTCGTTTACCACCCTTATGGCGTAGGGGAAGCTGTCCTCGTCGGGAAGCACGGGAATGAGCGCGCGCTCTGCAAGAGCACCGTGACCTATCTCGCGCCTGCCGGGCGAACGGAGAGCCTTGGCTTCGCCCGTGCAGTAGCCGGGGAAGTTATATTGGTGCATATATCTTTTGGAAGTTTCCTCGTCAAGCCCTTCGAGCCTCTGCGCCTCGGTGAGCATTGCAAGCGTGCAGGTGGTGAGCGTTTGGGTCTGCCCGCGGGTGAACACCGCCGAACCGTGAACGCGGGGAAGCACTCCCCTTTCGCACCAGATAGGGCGAACCTCTTTAAGACCTCTGCCGTCGGGGCGTATGCCCTTATCGAAGATCTTTGCGCGGACTTTTTCCTTTGTGAGGTAGTAAAGGCTGTCCTTTATCTCGCGGGTGTTGTCGGGATATACCGAAGCAAAGTGCGCGAGAACTTCCTCTTCAACCTTTGCCTGCCTTGCTTCCCTCTCCTGTCTGTCGAACGTGTCGATAGCCCATTCAATTTTTTCGGAAGTGTATGCGCGAACTTCTTTGTCAAGCTCTTCGGGAACGTGATAGAGTTCTATTTCGAGCTTGGGCTTGCCCACTTCGGGAACTATTTTCTCCTCGATAAATTCGCAAATCTTCTGAATTTCTTTGTGACCGAACATTATCGCGCCGACCATTTCTTCGTTGGTGACTTCGTTCGCGCCCGCTTCGATCATCAAAATCGCGTCTTTAGTGCCCGCAAGGTTGAGGTGTATCGCGCTCTTCTCCCTCTGCGCGAGGTCGGGATTGATGACGTACTTGCCGTCGACCATTCCCACGACTACCGAACCCGTAGGTCCCGCCCACGGTATGTCGGAGATGGCGATCGCAACCGAAGAACCTATCATTGCGAGGGGTTCGGGAGAGATGTCGGGTTCAACCGAGAGAGCCTGAGCCGTTACCACTACGTCGTTGAAAAGACCCTTGGGGAACAAAGGACGCAGGGGTCTGTCGATGAGGCGGGCGGTAAGGATCGCCTTGTCGCTCGCTCTGCCCTCGCGCTTTTTGAAGCCGCCGGGGATCTTGCCGACGGAGTACATTTTTTCTTCATAGTCTACCTGCAAGGGGAAGAAGTCCATTCCCTCGCGGGGGGTTGCCGACATACATACCGATACCATTACGGCAGTTTCGCCGCAACGGACAAGGCACGAGCCGTTGGTCTGCTCGGCGTACTTGCCCGTTTCGATAGTCACGGTTCTGCCGCCGATCTCAAGCGTAAATTTTTTACAATCCATTATCTTTCTTGTCTCCTTTTCTGTTCTTGCGTTCGCGGCACCCGCCGCAAACATATGAAAAATGAGCGGAATATACTTCCCCGCTCAATTTTTACCTTTATTTTCTTATTCCCAAAGCCTCGCAAATAGCGCGGTATCTGTTGATATCTGTCGCTTTAAGGTAGTCTAAAAGACTGCGGCGGCGACCTACCATTTTAAGAAGTCCGCGGCGGGAATGGAAATCGTGCTTGTGCTCCTCAAGGTGGGCTTGAAGGCGAGCCATGCGCTCGGTGAGAAGGGCTATCTGAACTTCGGGCGAACCCGTGTCGCCCTCTTTGAGCGCGTACTTTGCGATTATTTCGGATTTTTCCATTTTGCTTTATCCTCCTATGGAAATATTTGCGGGGAACAAAGTCTGCCGTTGAGTGCTCGAACAGCTTTGTAGCCGTAACGAATAGTATTTTACCACACGCTTTTTAAAATAGCAAACGTTTTTGAGGGGGGAACGGGAAATTATTAAAAGGGCAAGCACGGACAACGGGGTCGAGGGCTTGCTCTTTGAAACCGACCCCCACTGTGCTGAAATAATTACTCCGCTATACTGCGGAATAGACCCGTTCGACGCGCTTCGCTTGCTCAGGGTGACAGTATTATTTAAAAATGCGGCGGGCGGCAAAATGCCGCCCGCCGCGCGAACAGTGGCATATGTTGCTCCGATAATATTTAGAAGTGCACCCCCTCAGTCCGCGAAGCGGACAGCTCCCCCTCGTCGGTGACGAAGGGGAGCGAATAGTTTAAGGGGTATTAACGAAGGGGAGCGAATAGTTTGGGGGGTATTAACGAGGGGGAAGCGAATTGTTAGGGGTATTAACGAATGGGTGCGAACCGTTCAAAAAAATTACTCGTAGTCGACGACGTTTGCCCAACGGTGCAAAAGTTCAAGCTCGCTTGGTTTGGCTTTGACAAGGCGGCTTGCCGCCACTATCGGTATCCACCTCTGCACGTACTGCAACGCCGTGTCGCTCTTTTTGCAGTAGAGTTTAAGATACTTTTCGGCAAGCTCCTCTTTGCCGTTGACATACCACATTATATAACTGCGCGCCACGTCCGCCGAGGCGTTGCCCTGCGTTGCGTGCGACCAGTCGATTATATACGGCGTGCCGTCGGCTGTTATGATTATGTTCGACGGGTCAAAGTCGCCATGGCAAAGATTGTTGTGTTTGGGCATAGAGTCGAGGCGGGTGTGAAGTTCGTATCTCGTCGTCGCGTCGAGGTCGGCGGCGGAGATCTTCGCGTTGAACTTGTCTTTCATTTTGTTGAGCATGGGCACTTTGTGTTGCAACACTTGCATCTGCAGATCAACGTAAAAATCGAGATATTCGTCCGTCTTTTCGGGGTGTTCTTCCATTAAACTCTGAAGGGTCACGCCGTCGATATAGTCGAGGATTATCGCCCACTTGCCGTCGACGACTTCGATAGACCGTATTCTCGGAATGTTGAGGTCGGTCTCTTCCACGCGGGCGTGGTTCAACGCCTCGTTGAGTATGTCGGCTTTGGAATAATTGGGCGCGAACTGCTTTATGAGCATATCCCCCTCGCGGTAAACTTTTTTGTCCTCGCGCGAGAATATGAGCTGTCTTTCGCCGCTATCCTTCCCCTCCGCTCCGCTGTTCGTCCCCTTGACGGCGGCGGGGGTCACGGTCTTTGAAGAAGGGTTCACACCTTTTTTGGAACTGTCGTTTTTGCTCATTTTCTTTCTCCTTTGCCGTAGTAGGCGTTAAGATACATCTGCTTTATTTCGCTCATCAGAGGGTAACGGGGGTTCGCGCCCGTGCACTGGTCGTCGAACGCCTGCTCGGTCATTTCGTCGAGGGTCTTTAAGAACTCCTCTTCGGGAACGCCGTACTCCCTTATGGTGGGTTTGACGCCTATTTTTGCCTTTAACGCGTTGACGGCGTTTATCAGGTTTTCGACCTTTTCGTCGTCGGTATTGCCGCCGAGGGCGAGGGCTTCGACTATCTCGGCGTAACGCCGCTTTGCCTTGGGGTAGGCGTATTGGCTGAAAGTGCCCATTTTTGCGGGAACTTCGCTCATGTTGAAGCGTATTACTTCCTCAATTAAAAGCGCGTTGGCTATGCCGTGGGGCAAATGGTGGAACGCCCCGAGCTTGTGCGCCATAGAATGGCAGACTCCCAAAAAGGCGTTTGCGAACGCCATGCCCGCCATGGTTGCGGCGTTCGCCATTTTTTCGCGGGCGAGCACGTCGCCGCCGTCCTCGTATGCGCGGGGCAAATATTCGAAAATAACTTTGAGCGCGCCGATCGCGAGGGAATCGGTGTAGTCGGTCGCCATTACCGAGGCGTACGCTTCGAGAGCGTGGGTGACGGCGTCTATGCCCGAAGCCGCCGTAAGTCCCTTGGGTGCGGACATGTGGAAGTCCGTATCTATTATCGCCATGTCGGGGAGAAGTTCGTAATCTGCAATGGGATATTTAACGCCCGTATCGCCGTCGGTTATTACCGCGAACGGGGTGACTTCGCTTCCCGTTCCCGCCGAAGTAGGCACGGCGACGAAGTACGCCTTTTCGCCCATTTTGGGGAAGGTGTATATCCTCTTCCTTATGTCCGAAAAGCGCATAGACATATCGGCGAAGTCGGCTTCGGGGTGCTCGTACAACACCCACATTATCTTTGCCGCGTCCATTGCGCTGCCGCCGCCAACCGCTATTATGAGGTCGGGCGCAAAAGCCGCCATCGCCTTTGCCCCCTCCTGCGCGCTTTTGAGCGTGGGATCGGGCTGAATATCGAAAAACGCCGAGTATTCCACATTGAGTTCGGCAAGTTTTTTTGTGACGGGCTTGATAAAACCATTACTGAATAAATATTCATCGGTTACTATAAAGGCGCGTTTTTTGCCGCTCTGCGCGAGTTCTTCAAGGGCAAACGGCAGACAGCCGCGCTTTATATATATCTTTTCGGGTGCTTTGAACCAGAGCATATTTTCTCTCCTTTCGGCAAGCGTTTTTATGTTCAGAAGATGCTTGACCCCCACGTTTTCGGAAGTGGAGTTCCCGCCCCAGCTTCCGCAGCCCAAAGTGAGCGAGGGCGCAAGCATGAAGTTATACAGATCGCCTATTCCGCCGTGCGACGACGGGGTGTTCAGAAGTATTCGGCAGGTCTTCATTCTCAGCGAAAACTCGGCTATGCGTTCGCGCGCGGCGCGGGGGTCGGCGTAGAGCGACGACGTGTGCCCGAACCCGCCGTCGGCTATGAGCCGCTCGGCTTTTTGCAGGGCGTCTTCGAAGTTCTCGGCTCTGTACATTGCCAGCACGGGCGAGAGCTTTTCGTGGGCGAACTCCTCGGACTGCTCGACCGACTCCACTTCGCCTATGAGTATCTTTGTGCCGTCGGGAACTTCCACTCCCGAAAGCTCGGCGATCTTTTTCGCGCTCTGACCGACTATGCGGGCGTTGAGCGAACCGTTTATTATTATGGTCTTGCGAACTTTGTCGAGTTCGTCGGGGGTGAGAAAGTGACAGCCCCGAGCGGCAAATTCGGCTTTGACACGGTCATATATGGGGGTCTCCACTATGACCGACTGCTCGGAAGCACATATCATTCCGTTATCGAAAGTCTTGGAATGAACGACCGAATTTACGGCGAGGAGCACGTCGCACGTCCTCTCGAATATCGCGGGGGTGTTGCCCGCCCCTACGCCTATCGCGGGCTTGCCGCTCGAATACGCGGCGCGTACCATACCCGGACCGCCCGTTGCAAGGATCGTATCCGCCTCTTTCATAAGGGTGTTGGTCATATCGAGCGAGGGCACGTCGATCCAGCTTATTATGCCCTCGGGCGCGCCCGCCGCAACTGCCGCCTCGTACACGGTTTTCGCCGCCGCTATCGTCGAATTTTTGGCGCGGGGGTGCGGGCTGATTATGCAGCCGTTGCGCGTTTTAAGACACAAAAGGGTTTTGAAAATAGCCGTCGATGTGGGGTTTGTGGTGGGAATGACGGCGGCGATCACGCCTATCGGTTCGGCGATTTTTGTAACGCCGTAAGCGGGATCGCTCTCTATTATGCCGCACGTCTTTACGTCTTTGTACTTGTTGTAAATGTACTCCGAGGCGTAGTGGTTTTTGATGACTTTGTCCTCGACTATGCCCATTCCCGTCTCTTCGACGGCAAGGCGGGCGAGCGGTATCCTCGCGCGGTTTGCCGCAAGCGCGCAGGCACGGAAAATTTTGTCGACCTGCTCCTGCGTGAACGTGGCAAACTCTGCTTGCGCCTTTCGCACGCGGGCAAGCTCGCGTTCAAGTTTTTCAACGCTGTCGCATATTTCGTAGTTTAATTTGAACTGCATTAATCGCTCCTGTTTGTATAGTTATTTATTTTTATGTATTTTTATTTATAATTATCGTGGCGCGGGGTTGTTTTTTTGGGGGTTATAAATCGGCGATCGGCGGTTTCTTATTGTGGAAAAAATTTGCGGGGCGCGGGTTCGGAACGGGCGGGTCGGTTCAACAGTTTGTGGGAACGGTTCGCAGTTGCGGGGGCGCAGGTCGCAGTTGCGTGGGGCGGTTGGCGCGCCCGTATTATGGGCGCAAGGCGTGCCTTTAATATTATGCTCCGAACGGGGAATTTGCATAACTTTTTGCGCCGTCGATTGCTGAAATTATAGCGCATTTTTCAACTTTTTACAACCAACGCCGACCCGCAAAACGGGTCGGCGCGTTTTTGAGAATTTTATACAATTACTGTGCCGAACACGCACAAACAAATTACGTCTCGGCTTGGATTGGGGGGTGTGTAGAAAATCGCATAGCGGCGGGGTTTGCCCCGCCGCTATGCGATTTAGTGTACTGTCTGAAAACAAGGTTGAACTTTTTTTTGCGGACTAAGCAGACACGCATGACGCGCGGAACTTATGGAGCAAAATGCAATAATCATGTGCTATACCTAAGGTATAGATGCCCGTCGTCTGTGCGGCTAAATTGAAAAATACGTGCTTTCTCCATGGTCATCTCTCCGTAAAATCGAATTTTATCTTTTGTTTTTGAAGTACTCTTCCCGTAAAATGCCGCGTTCCACGATATCGACGCGCTCGCCCGTCGTGGGACAGCGGAAGAAGTTTCTGCGCGTTCCTTCACAGGTAAGCCCGCACTTTTCCATGACGCGGGAAGAGCCGATATTCTCCGCCGCGTGCTCGCCGTCGATGCGGAAAAACCCCACTTCCTCAAAGCAATAGCGCAGAACTTCGGAAAGAGCCTCCGTCATGATGCCCTTTCCCCACCATTTTTTGTCCATGCAGTAGCCGATCGTGCCGCGTTCCTGAAAGTCGTCCGCACACAGAACGACAATATCGCCGATGAGGGCGTTTTCCTCCTTTAAAACAATCGCCCACTTGTAGGTCTGAGGCTCCGCGCTCTCCCGTTCCCATATTTTGAGAAGAGCCCGCGTGACCTCGACGTCCCCGTGCGGCGCCCATGTGAGATATTTCGTGACGTCGGGGTCGTTCATCCAATGCGCAAACGCCTCTTCGGCGTCGCTCTCCTTCCACCTGCGAAGAAGCAGCCGCTCCGTTTCAAGAATTTTCGTACCCTTGTGTTGCATATCTTTCTCCGCTAAATTACTGTTTATCATTTAAGTTATACCATAAAAACAGGAGAAACGCAAGTCCCTTCGTGTATCGGGGATAGAAAAACAGCGGTCGGCGATAAACGCCGCCGACCGCTGTTTTTGTAATAGATGACTGATTTTGATACAATTTAAATCAACATTCAAATGGCAAGAACGGCGTTCAAAACACCAGTCACTCGTTCAATTCAAGAACAATCATTCATGGTTCATATCGATATATTTTAAACATTAAACTCATTGAGTGAAGTAGAACTTTACTTTAGTCTAAAATTAGCTTTATTTCGGACTGAAATTAGCTTGACTTTGAACTGAAATTAGAGTAAAATAGAGACAGATATTTAAAAGAAGGTTGGTAAATGAAGGATACAAAAATATATCTTGACACGTATTTGTTACAACAAGATATGCGAATTAGGCTTCCCAAAGCCGTTCTATTAAACATGAATGCCAAAAAAGGTGAGACAAAGTTTGATATTTATCTTGATTCTGATAACAGCTCATTAATACTGCATATTCATCATGATGAGGAAGAACAAAATGAATAAAGCTCTAACCGCAGTTTCGCTTTTTACAGGTGCCGGCGGAATGGATATCGGATTTGAAAGAGCTGGCGTTCGTATATTGTTTGCAAACGAACTAATGCCGGAAGCCGCAGCCACATATAACGCAAATCACAAAACCAGAGTTATGGTAAATGATGACATTTACAAGGTTATTGATCAAGTCGATGCCTACCAAGGTGCCGATATGGTTTTTGGTGGTCCCCCTTGTCAAGGATTCTCTGTCGCGGGGAAGATGGATCCCAACGATGCCCGTAGTAAATTAATTTTTACATTCCTTGATGTGGTCGAACGTGTGAGACCCTGTGCTTTCGTGATGGAAAATGTAAAAGCACTCGGCATGTTGGAAAAATGGGAACCTGTTCGAAAAAAGTATCTAGATAGAGCAAGAGAAATGGGATATGATTGCATTCCATTTATATTAGATTCCACTGAATACGGCGTATCTCAAAAGCGCGAGCGCGTATTCTTCATCGGAATAAAAGAAAATGATGATCCATTTTTCAAATATCACATGAGCTATCTCATAGAATGTCAACGCCAAAAAGCCCCAATTATACGCGATTTACTCTTTTCTCTTGGAAGAGCTGGCAGTAAAACAAATCCAAACACCTGCACGGCAAAAATCACATTTTGTACGCATCCGATTATGCGCAAATCCCCCTATGCAGGTATGTATTTCAATGGGCAAGGTAGACCTATTGATATAGATGGCTATGCTAATACTCTTCCAGCTTCAATGGGCGGAAACAAGACACCCTTCCTTGACGAAGATTACTTATATGGTGATGCAACAAGCGATTGGGTATATGACTATCACAAGGGTTTAATGAATGGGACAATAATCCCAGAATTCAAGGAGGCGCCCAAGCGTCTCAGACGAATAACAATTAGAGAAGCTGCAAGAATTCAAACCTTCCCAGACGATTATATATTCTGCGGAAATAAAGGCAAAATATACACACAGATAGGCAATGCCGTACCAAGTAAATTAGCAGAAGTCGTTGCAAGAGCTACAATAAGATATTTGTCTAAAAATTATTAATACAAAAAAGCCATCAGATGATGGCTTTTTTGTTACATATGAAGTTCTCTCCAAAGTCGTTTTACCGTTGCTGCCGTATTTGTTTCATTGACATAATCATTCAAAAGTACATAGAAAGCTCGCCTTCCTTTTGGTGTCATATGCTGAAGAATAATTGCTATCCACTCATATATATCCCAGAAGTAATAGACAATATTTTGATAATCATATCGACCAAGATAAGTATATAATCCGCTCCTCACTATGTTCGACGGACAATCTTCGCGTCGACAAATTACGGTTATCTCGTGGATATCTGAAGCGTTATTATCGTTATATATTGAAATACAATCAAAGGAGTCTCTAATACGCGCCAAGTCAAAAGGCTTAACTGTTACTTCATAAACCTTATAAATTTCCCCAGCACACTCCTCATTAATATCTCCGGGCTTTTTACTTGTGGTACTTGTCACCGATGCGCGGTCTTCACTGCCTGTTATGTTAATTCCTGTATGAAAACAGTCATGATAGCATTTCAATAATAACGCAGCGATTTTTTGCGGCGTATTTCCGGTATCTGGTGCTTTTATTATCAATTCGTGACAAAGATTGTAGAGATGAAGTGGATCTTCACTTGGATTGATATCCACAGCAAGTGCCGCAAGATACTGTGCTTGAGCAATTAAGCGTCGCAAAAGCGAAACGCCAACATTCTCAATAGCTAATATTGTATCGCTGGCAGATTCCAAAAATTTAACAAGACTAACTACTGCTTCTGCTACATCAGAAGGTCTACGTTGCGCTGCCCAGGTCGAATCCAATCCAACAGTGGCCTTAGCCACATTAAGCGGACCGGATTTTCGATGTGGAATATCTTTTTCAATTAGAAACTCCTTAATCGGTCCTTCATAAATTGCTCTGGGATTGCAACTGTATAGCCCTGTGGAGGCTCGAAATGAAGAGTCCAGTTCCATCCCAACTACAACTACTAAAAGTATTTCCCGGAACCCCCAAGCGGTTGTTTCGAAAAGTTTATCCATTGATTTTTTATATTGTTGCTCGTCTGGTTGGAAATTTGGCTTTATGGCTTTTTGATATAGTGCTTCCAGAAACCTTTTTACTTTCTCATTTCTATTCTCCGCGTTTCCCATATAGTTCTCCTCCTTTACATTAGATAATTGATTGTGGTCTTAAAATTCGTGGCTTTTCCTTGTTATGAAATATTATACTTTTTTTCGACACCCAAGTCAATCGCTTTGGGTAGCGGGCAGCGCAAAAGGAAGAATTTAACGATTACCCATAATTTTAACGATACCCCAAAGATTTAACGACAGCCCTTTAATTTAACGATAGCGTTTGCGGAAGGAAAAAGAAAAAACCGCTCGGCGAGTAACCGAATGGCTGTCAAAGGTGGCTTTTCGGGAAAACAGCCCCGAAAAGCCCAAAATGGCAATAAAAAAGAAGTATTTAGCCGATATTTTTGTATCATTTTCATGCTTCTTTTTTGGTGCGGACGAAGGGACTTGCGCCTTTGGCGGCGCGCCCCGACGAACAGCGCACTGCGCTGTTCGGTTTGCGTTACATCTTGTCTTGTACCCCTCTCCGTTCGCAAACCGCTCGCTCCCGCTCGCGTCTCCACCCTCAAGTCCCTTCGTGTATCAGGGACAGAAAAACAGCGGTCGGCGGTTAACGCCGACCGCTGTTTTTGGTGCGGACGAAGGGACTTGAACCCATATGGTCTCCCACAGGAACCTGAATCCTGCGCGTCTGCCAATTTCGCCACGTCCGCAAAAACAAAAAAATTATAATAAATTACCGCTTTTTTGTCAAGCGATAATTTGCGCTAAATCAAAATTATGCGACGGCATGGGCGGAAAGGCGTTCTGCTTGCGCGCTATTTAAATAATAACTGTCATTTCGAGCGGAGTAAGCGAACGCGCACGTAGCCGAGAAATCTATTCCGCAGTATAATAAGGTGGTTATTATTTGGAAATGGGTTCGCGTTTCAAAGTGCAAGCACGGACCACGGGGGGATTCTCTCACTTAATCGCCCGCGCAATTATGCGCGGGTCTCATAGCGTTCGAAATGGCAATGCCTTAATATGCTCCGATAGTATGCGCGCGGGCGCGGAAACGCCCGCGCGCGAAAAAGTGCTTTATCGTGCTACGTTATTATTTTTGAGTACATGAAAGAGTACGGAGATTTTTGCGTTAAATCTTCGTGTGTTGGGCGGACTGCACCCGCGCCCTGCGGTTGTGGGGTTGGGGGGCATTGGGAAAAGCGCACTCCACCATTGCCCTGCGGGTTGGGAGTTGCGGGGCGTTGGGGTGAGCGTACTCTACCATTGCCCTGCGGGTTGGGGGTCGCGAGGCGTTGGGAAGAGCGCACTCCACCATTGCCCTGCGGGTTGGGAGTTGCGAGGGCGTTGGGGTGAGCATACTCTACCATTGCCCTGCGGGTTGGGAGTTGCGGGGCGTTGGG
>CANRDY010000016.1 GCA_947629515.1 uncultured Clostridia bacterium | reverse complement strand
ATGGAGCTGATCGACTACATAACGGTGGGCGAAAAGAACGAGACCGGAGAACGCGAGATCCATATCTATTACAAGTTTCTTGCGGACGAAAGTTCGGAAGAATTCAGAAAAAACAAAATAAAAACCGTCCCATAAGGCACAAGAGCAACGGGCGCGACGGGAGCGACGGGTGCGGCGGGAGTTGCCGCGACGATAGTAGTGGGAACGGTCGAAACCGCGCCCGCGGGTTCACAGGCTCTCGTCACCAATTCGGGAACCGAACAAAACGCCGTTCTGAACTTCACCATTCCCGCAGGAGCAACGGGCGCAACGGGCGCAACGGGCGCGACGGGTGAAACGGGCGCGACGGGCGCAACGGGTGAAACGGGAGCTACGGGCGCAACGGGCGCAAGTTCCCCCGTTCAGCTCACCGCGCTCGCGTACGCAACGGGCGCGATCCCCGCGGCGGGTGGGGCAGTTCCTCTCACCGACAGCACGCTTTACCCCGCGGACGCGACGGGCATAACCGTCGATGGCGATACCATGACCCTTGCCGACGGCGGGCTTTACGAAGTGACCTACAACGTGGAGTACACGGGCGGCGCGGAGGCAGGCTCGGTCGCAACGCTGTACGTCAACGGCGTAGCGGCGGCGGCAACGGCGCGCAACCTCGAGGGCGGCACGGCGGCAGGCGCGACATACCTTTTGCAGGCTGAACCGGGGACGACATTGCAGGTGCAGGTGGACGGCGTAACCGCGCTTACGGGCGGCGTCGCCTCGCTCTCGGCAAAGAAGTTCGAAACGCCCTCCGCCGCATAAAGATCAAAGCGGAATAAAGCAAAAAATGTCAATATATATTGATATTTTTTAAAAAAAGAGCCGCCGCGGGCAAACGCCCGCGGCGGCTTTAACCATACAAATCAACACAAAAACAAGCAATAAAAATCAGCGCAATGACTAACGCAAAACCAACAACAAAAACCTACCCCGAACCGACCTTAAAATCAGGTTCTGAAAGGGCGGGGGTAGAGGTTCTGAAGGGCGTTTAACTCCGCCATATCCCCGTCCGAAATGGTAAAATCAAGCCCCGATATATTGTCCTTTATCCTTTCGGGCGTGACCGACTTCGGCAAGGGGAGAGTGCCCCGCTGTATGC
This sequence comes from uncultured Clostridia bacterium, assembly GCA_947629515.1. GTDB lineage: Bacteria > Bacillota > Clostridia > Christensenellales > Borkfalkiaceae > Coproplasma. The sequence continues at coordinate 30,405 of CANRDY010000016.1, read as the reverse complement.
AGAACTTAATGCAGAGTTTTGCAATGGGCACGCCGTACTTTTCGGCAATGCCGCAAATGGTTTGGTTTTCGAGAATTTTTCCCGTGCCGAGCGGGGAGTACGCCTCAACCAGAATACCCGCCTTTTGGCAGTATTCGGTAATTTTCTCCTGCGTGTTGCCTATAAAAAAGCGTATTTGGTTTACAGACGGCACGATCCCGACGTTCTTTATAAGGTTGTCGATGTCCGCGCCGTTGAAGTTCGAAACGCCCATCGAGCGAATTTTACCCTCTTTTTTGAGTTCGGACATAGCCCGCCAAACCTCGACGTTGCCTTCCGAGCAATCTGTTCCCGCGGCAGACCACGGCCACGGCGCGTGAATGAGGTAGAGGTCGATGTAGTCGGTGTCCAACGCTTTCAGCGAGCGATCGCAGTACTCTTTCGCTCCCTTAAAATCCTTGACGTCCGAGGGCAGTTTTGTCGTTAAAAAAATATCCCCGCGGCGTATTTTCGAGTCCTTGACGGCTTTCCCCACGGCGTCCTCGTTTTCGTAGACGTACGCCGTATCGACGTGTCTGTAACCGCAGTCGACAGCTGCGCGGACGGCGGCGTAGGCGTCGGGTCTCGACGACTGCCACGTGCCAAGCCCTATGGCGGGAATTTCAACTCCGTCGTTCAAAACAAAATTATCCATAACTCCTCCTTACGGATAAATTATATAGAATCTCGCCGTGTTTGTCAATATTTTCCGATAATTCGTTTAGAATTTCCCCCGCCGTCATTCCGCCCGTTCTCCGTTTTCTCCCCAACAAAACCGAACCTGACCCAATCCTATTCGCTTCCCCTTGCAAAAACGCCCGCCTATTCGCTCCCCATAACACAAACGCCTCACTCGCCCATTCGCTCCCCTCGTATCTTGACCCAACCCACCCATTCGCTCCCCTTCGCTTGCGAGGGTCGAGTGCGGATTTCTCAAAACAGCACAGTGCGCTGTTTTGCCGCACGAGATGAGTTCGCGCAAATGCACGCGCGAACGGTGCCCGAGAACGGCGTTTATCCTTACGCCGTTCGAGAAAGAATGGAAGAGGGGGGGAGCATTTCAAATGTTATCGGATTACATTAAGGCACTGTCATTTCGAGGGATATGAGACCCGCGTTAGCGGGCGATTGACCGAGAGAATCCCAAGGTGGTCCGTGCTTGCACTTTGAAACGCGTTAATACTTCCAAATAATATTTACCATATAAAAAACTCCGCTATACTGCGGAATAGACCCGTTCGACGCGCTTCGCTTGCTCAGGGTGACAGTTATTATTTAAAACCGCGGCGGGCGGCATTTTGCCGCCCGCCGTCTCGCGTTGTACAGCCCGCCGCCCGCCGCCCATTCTGAAAAACGTGTACTTTTTTTAAATTAAATCAATGCAAATACTTGCTTTGTTTTAAAAACATATGATATAACAAGTGTCGAAAAAAATTAATTTTTTGGCGTTATAAAAAAGCACATATTTCTTATAGCGCAAAGGAGCAAACCCAATGAAAAAAATTGCAGTCAAATTCGGGGCGTGCGCGCTTTCGGTCTGCATGGTTTCGGCGGTATTCGCCGCTTCGGCGTGTGCGCCGCAGAACCCGCAAACCCCCGCAAACGAGATTTCTGCGACCGACGTAACCTTTCGCGACGACGGCACGTACACCACAACGTTAACGGTCGACGGCGAAAAAATCGGCAATATCACCGAAGCCGACGTCGAAGTAAGCTACGAGTCTTTCGACAGCGCGGCTTATAACGCCGCAGTCAAAAACGCTGAGCAGGGCGCGACCGTTTCGAGGAACGACTATCGCGAAATCAAGACCGCGCAGATAAGCAAAGTAAACCTTGCGGGCGACAGCCTTACGATAGATTTTGCAGACCCCTCCGCGGACGAAAATCACACGGACAGCTACCTTGTGCTTCTTCCCGACAAAACCACGTACGGCGTTGTGGACGTAAACTTCACCCCCTTTGAAGTAACCCCCGACGTGGACGGCGTGCCCGCGTCTTCTTCGACCAACAAAATAACCTTGCAACTCAACGAGGGCGAGTTTATTTCAAACGCCCCCAAAGAAGCCGTCTCCTTGCGCGGTTCGTTCGAGGATATGACGGTGGAGAGCGTATCTTCGAGCGGCAAAAACCTTACCTTGCAACTTAAAGGCGCACCCAACAAAATCGAGACCGCCAACGCATATGTGGACGGCATAATAGATATTGACGAAAGCGCGATAAAGGACGCGGGCGAAGATATTTCGGTCAATATCCCCATTAAGGAACAGTCGGCTTACTTTGTAGCCGACGAGCTTGAAATCGCAGGCTCGAACGTGCTTGTCCCCTTGAAGGTGATTGACTGCGGCACGCCCATTGACGAAATACATGCAACCGACATTACTTTCGAGGGCGAGGGCGATATAACCTGCGCGGCGGTGAGAAAGACGGGAAGCGATACTCTGATGCTGACCCTCAACGTCACGGGCGCGGGCGATAAAAACGCCGTAGCCGAAAAGCTCGACGGAAAGACAGTTAAGATAAACGACTATGGATTTATCGCGTCGTTCGGCTCGGCTTCCTTCTATCCCGTATTCGATTACGTCGATACTAAGGATAACGGCGAAAAACTTGAATTCACCCTCGAACTGTACGCCAAATCGGGCGAATTTATGGGCGCGCTCAACGCAAGCGAATTTGCCTTCGGCGGCGACTTCGCGGAAGCGGCTGACGTTTCCGTTAAGAACACGGGCGACACCACGGCGGAGCTTAAATTTACCGTTCCCTCGCAAGGACAGACGCAGGAATCCCTCGATATGGACGGCACGGTCGTCATAAAGGCGGGCGCACTCAAAAACGTTTGGGGCACTCCCACCGACGCGGACGTGGAGTATACCCGCGACTATGCGCAGGACAGCCTCGGCAGAGACCTTAACGAGACCGATATAGACACAATCAAGAACATAGTCGGCGGCTTCGGCAACACTACTTTCGGCACTATCACCGACGTGGCTTCGGGTATAGGCACCGGCGCGGACATAGTTATGACCATTCTCGACGTAACGGGCGTTTGCCCCAGCAAGGCTTCGCAGACCCTTTCGATTTTGAAAGAAGTTCAAAAGGACGTTCAGACAACGCTCACCCTTGTAAACAGGCAGTTGGATCTGATGAGAGATATGCAGAAAGATATTTATAATCTTGCGCTTTCGACTTTTGAACAAAACCTCGAAGCCCTTATCACCACAAACGGTACGATTGCGGGTTATCTTGAAAACGGCAGAAAGCAGCTCAACCTCACCGAACCCGACACAAAGGACGAGGCGGCTTGCAAAAAATACGCGGCAGACCTCATTAAAGGCATAAAAGACCTTGAAAGCAACGGCAACACCACGTTTCAGGATTTCAGCACGACATACACAACTTTGATTTCTCAGTACAACGCAGTTACGGTCGCAGTCAACAAATATGACGCCAATAACCCCATGACGTTGTACGATAAGTACTGCACACTCGTCTATAATTTTGACAAAACGGCATATCCCGCCCGTCTTTCGCAGAGGATGAATATAGCCTATGCGCTGCGCGCCGCGTTTGCAAATATCGCGCTCTGGTACGGTTGCGATTTTTCAAACAGCTCTTTAAACACCGCAAAGCAGTCTTTGGCAACATATGAAAGCGCAACAAATACCGATACATCTAACAACAAAAAGGTAGGCGATTACGCCGTAATTAAATCCACGAGCAAAAGCAGTTATTGCTACATATTGAACATGACGTTAAGTCAAAATGCCGGAGTGCAAACGTCCAGTGCCACCGGAGCCGTGCTGACCGATGATGACACAAACACTTGTTGCAATTTCGACGACGATCAAATCAAACAATTCGTAAGCCGTATGCAGGGCAGGACTATCGACGAAGAATTAAAGCTCGGCGGCTTCGACTATACTTTCTGGACTACCAAGTGGGGCGGAATCGATACGATAGGTATGGGCTTTCAGGTCTATACCGAGGACGATTGGCATCTGTTTTACGACTTAAAAGGTCATGTATGGAAAGCCAAATACTACTATTGCAAGGTGATAAAATTCGGCAAGAGCGATATCGAAACCGTCAAGACTTATTTCGATTGGGACGATGAAAATTATTGCTATTTCTGGCAATGGTGGCATTGATAGATTTACAGATTAAAGCATAGCCAAACGGCGGCGGGGCGCGATTTTTAATCGCACCCCGCCGCTACTTTTAAATAATAACGGAGCAACATAAGGCACTATTCGTCGTCTTATTCCAACTCATTCGCTCCCCTTCGCGCCCTCCCCATACCCAACCCTCCCCCTTGAAAAAGGGGAGGGGAAAAGAAAAAAACATTCGCTCCCCTTCATTTATGAGGGGGAGCTGTCCGCGAACGCGGACTGAGGGGGTGTTTCTCAAATAATATCGGAGCAACATAAGCCACTGTCATTTCGAGGGATATGACACGCGCCGTAGGCGCGGGATTGACCGAGAGAATCCCAAGGTGGTCTGCTCGGGCTCTTTGAAACGCGAACCCAAAAACGCTCGTTCATTGCTTCTTATTTGCTCCCGCTACCCCTACCCTCGCCCTCCCCCTCCGAAACGGAAGGGGAGGGAATGGAAGAAAGAACAGGGGGAGGGAACACAAGGGAGGGGGTCACTCTCTCGCGTTGAACAGCTCACCAGCTGTATTACTTCTCGTTGTTAAGATACATGGTCAAGCGGAACGCTTGCTCGCGTTGAACAGCCTACACTCTGTTTTAGCTCAATGTTGTTAAGACACCCGTCTGCGGCGACACGCCGCCCACAACTTTTTACCGTAGGTAAAAAATTTCACTTGCGGCGGAACGCCGCAAATTTCACTTGCACGAAGTGCAAATTTCACTTTTTTGCCGCAAGGCAAAAAAATTTCACGCGGCGGGCGACTTTCTAAGTCGCCCGCCGCCTTTCGCCATTCCTCATCTCTTAAAAAAACTTCTTATCCAATTTTTCTCTTTTTCGATTATCTGCTTATCCGAGCCGCACACCGCAAACCCGAGTATCACAAACCCTCTGAACGCCTCGGGATAGTTGTCGAAGAGTGCCCGCATAAGTTCCGCCATATTTTCAAGCGTCTCTTTGTCGCCCGAGTTCAGTTCTTTTGTCAGTTTAACGGCGTCGTCAAAGGTCAGCGTTTTGTGGGTCAGCGTCTCCAAAAGGGGTTTGCCGAGCTCAAACTCGCTTTCGCCGAACTCGCCGTCGCACATAGCCGCGCTCAAAATGTAGTTCACAACAAGGTTTTCGGCTTCGTGCAGGGTCAGCGTGCCCGTCAGGTGCTTTATAATATCCGCCGCCGACATAGCCGCAATGGCGGTCAACTCTTCCGCGCCCAACGGTTCTATAAGTTTGTAAATGCTTTCAAATTCGTCCATAATATCACCTCGAAATTTTTTTGAACAGTGGGGGAAGACCCTCACGAGTAAGCCTTAAATTAACGCCGTTATTTATTTTACAAACGGTAACTTTACATCGGGCTTTAACTGTAAAAACTTAAAACTATGTTATCGTTTTAATATCTGTGAGCTGTTTTAAATGAGCTGTTTTAAATATCGATGAGCTGTCTCAGCCAATTTTCTTCGCTTGCGGTTATCTCGCCGTTTGCGGCGACAAGCCCTATGCAAATGGTGACGAGCAGAACGTAGAGGTCGTCGTGCTTGTAGTGCTCGTTCCTTATCCATTCCGCCGCCGCTTTTCTGGCTTGGGGGCTGGTCACGGGCGTGCCGTCGACCGTTCCGCCATGGATAATTTTACACACGTCCTCAAACGAGAGGTCGCGCCCCAGAACCAACTGAAAGGCGTCGTGCGCCACGTCTGTCTCGAAACTGCTTATCATGCCGTCGGCGCAGATAGCCCACAGCATAATGCACGCGATTTTGATTTTTGTTTCCTTTTCGCTGTAATAGTGCCTTGCGGTGAGGTAGGCGGAGAGCGTTGCGTTAAAAACTATTCTGTCGATTTCCTCGTAGCTCTTGCCTTTCATATCGTTCAAAAGATCGTTGAACACATCGGACATAAAAATTGACTCCTTATAAAAAGCTGTAATTATTATAATATATTCCGCCGTCTCTGTCAACTCCCGATTTCCAATTCGCCCCCGCAACTCCCGTAAACTTCGTATATGCTTCGCAAGCGTTCCGCTTGACCAAGTGTCTTAACAACGTGGCAGTAATACGGCGTGTGGGCTGTTCAACATAAAGCTGTGTCGCGCTTGCGCACTCCTCGGTAAGGCTACGCCTTCGATACGACACGTACTTCATTGTACGCTCCCTTCGGTCGTCGCTCGTTCGCCTTGTCTTGCTCGCTTCTCGAACGGCGCAAGGAAAAACGCCGTTCTCGGTCACCGCTTGCGCCTTGCACTATGCGCAAGCTCACCTCGCGGGGCAAAACAGCGGGTGTCCGCTGTTTTGAGAAATCCCCGCTCGCCTCCGAAGTTTCTCACTTCGTAATTACTTTTTAAATATTATCGGAGCAACATAAGCCACTGTCATTTCGAACGCTATGAGAAGCCCGCGAAGCGGGTTCGCGCGAGGGCGAAAGCCCGACGCTCTGCCGAGGGTTCCCGCTCACGGGAAACGGCAGATTAAGTGAGAGAATCCCCCCGTGGTCTGTGCTTGCACTTTGAAACAGATACTCAATTTTATATATTATCGGAGCACATTAAGCCACTGTCATTTCGAGGGATATGAGACCCGCGAAAGCGGGCGATTGACCGAGAGAATCCCAAGGTGGTCTGTGCTTGCTCTTTGAAACGCGAACCAAAAAACCGCTCGTTCATTGGTTCTTATTTGCTCCCGCTACCCCTACCCTACGCCCTCCCCCTCCGAAGCGGAAGGAGAGGGAATGGAAGAAAGAACAGGGGGAGGGAACACAAGGGAGGGGGTCACTCTCTCGCGTTGAACAGCTCACCCGCTGTAATACTTCCCCGCCGTTAAGACACATGGTCAAGCGGAACGCTTGCGGCGCGCCGTTTTACAAAACGGCGCGCCGCCCTTCCGCCCTTCCCCAAACCCCGCCTTTCTCCCCTAAATATTATTTCTGTAATTATATCTTTTGAGCACTTTGATTTTGCGGACGGTCGTAACCTCGGTGTATCTTTCGGTAATGGCGATGCTTGAATGACCCAAAATCTCCTGCACCGCCCTTAAATCAGCCCCGTTGGCAAGCAGGTTCGTGGCAAAGGTATGCCTCAGATAGTGCGGCGTAGCCTTGGGGTTAATGTCGGCAATGTCGCGGTATTTCCCGAAAATATCCTCTATGGCGTGCAGAGAGAGGGGCGAAAGCAATCGGTTGACAAACAGCCGCCCGTGAGTTATGGGGTAGGTCTTTCTTAGCGCAAGCCAGCTTTTAAGGTTGTCCACCGTCTGCTTGCACGAAAGGTATATGAGCCTTTCCTTTTTGCCCTTGCCGTGAATGAGTATAATGCGCGATTTCAAGTCGATATCTTCCAGCTCTATGGCGGCGGCTTCGCCAATGCGTATTCCCGTTGAACACAAAAGGTCTATAAGAGCCATATCGCGCGTAGTCTGAAAAACCCCGAAGCTCGTCGCTTTGGTCTGTCTTTCGCGTTCGACCGTGTCGAGCAGTTTTTTGACGCCGTAAACGGGAATAGTGCGTGGCAAAGTTCTTTCGCCTCTCAGCTTAAACTCGTATTGGAGCATGGGATTTGCAAGCCGATCGTTGCGGTAAAGATACTTGTAAAAGACCTTTAAGCAGGCGAGGCGGCGTTTAATTGTGGCGCATTTTCGGTTTGCGGCGGAGAGGTTCGAAACGAACCCCATAATCGAGCCGTCGGGGTTTTGCGAGAGGTATAAGAGGTAGCAATTGAGGTCGGAGCGGTACGATTCCAGCGTTTTCTCGCACAGGTTTTTGCTGAGTTTACAGCACGTCAAAAATTCTTCGGTAAGTTGTCTTGTGATTTCCATAAAATTTTTCTCCTTTTGTACTTATTGCGAAGCCGCCCCAACCAAAAAAATCCGCCGCTTCAATGCGGCGGAAATTTCTCGGAGCGCGGTCGTCGTTCCGTAATTTACAGCGTAATATATTACCTCAATTCGACGTTGAGTTTATAGCGGAGATTGGAGAGTATCTTTTTAACAAAGCCGTCCACGCGCTCCGAAATATCTTCGTCCTTGGGCGTAAATGTGACGGTAAACGCCATCGACTTTTTTCCGTCTTTAATTTGTTCGCCCTCGTAAACGTCGAAAAGCCTTACTTCGGTCACGAACTTGCACGCCGCAAAGATCTCCTTTTCGATCTCCCCGCACGAGACGTCCTTGTCGCACAGCAGCGCAAGGTCGCGTTTTTCCTCGGCGAATTTCGAAATGGGGGAGTACTTAAATTGCCTTGCGTGTTCCGTCAGCTTATCGTAGTCTATTTCGGCTAACAGCACGCTTCTGTCAAGCGCAAGTTCCGCGCCGATTTTCGGCGAAAGCGCGCCCAAATATCCCACGACCTCGCCGTCGGCAAGTATCTCCCCGCATATCCCGGGGTGCAGGTACACCCTTTCCGCGGGTCTGTATTCGAACCGCGTATTCAGATCGCGCGCAATGAACTCGGTTATTCCCTTTAAGTCGAAGAAGTCGTATTTCCCCCACATGCACAGCGCAAGCACTGGCTTTTCTTCGGGGAAGTCGGTCGCGGGCAACTGCTTTGCAATGTAGGTCTTTGCCAGCTCGTACACCTTGCCCTCAAGGTTGCCCCGCCTTAAATTCCGCACGGCAACCTGCAAAAGCGAGGGGGCGAGGAACGTCCTCATCACCGAAAGCTCTTCGCTTATGGGGTTGAGAATTTTTATCGCCTTTCTCAGCTCGCTGTCCGCGGGAATGTGCAGCGCGTCGAGATCCCTTTCGGAATAGAACGAATAGGTCGAGATTTCGCAAAGTCCCGCCGCGCTCAAATTCTTTTTTAATTGAAGTTCGGCTTTCTGCGTCTTGTTATAGCCGCCGTTGGTTATGAGCGCGGAGGGCAGGAACGTCCCCTTAACGTGCTCGTAGCCGTAAAAGCGTATAATTTCCTCGGCAATGTCGGGGTAAAGGTCGATATCCTCGCGCCAGCGCGGCACGGTGAGCGCAAGCTCGTCGCCGTTGAGTTCAACCCCGAATTGCAGACTTTTGAGTATGCGAACCATATCGCCTGCGGGAACTTCCACCCCGAGCAACGCGTTTATCTTTTGAACCGAAACGCTCATCTTTTTGTTCTCGGTTTTGGAATAGGGGGTGGTAACGTCGGCGTGCAGGGTCGTCACCGTCCCGCAACCGAGTTCCTCTATGAGGTGCAAAGCCCTCTTCATAGCCATTTCGGTTGTGTATTCGTTCACGCCCTTTTCGAAGATAGCCGAGCTGTCGGAGTGCTGTCCCAATGCCCGCGCCGTCTTTCTCACGCTGTCGCGCGCGAACTTCGCCGCCTCGAACAGCACTTCCGAGGTGTCGTCCTTAATTTCGCTGTTCAGCCCGCCCATAATGCCCGCAAGCGCAACGGGCTTAACGCCGTCGCAAATGACGAGGTTCGCGGGGCTTAAATCGAAGCTGTTGCCGTCGAGGGTAACTATCTTTTCGCCCTCTTTCGCCCGCCGCACGTTTATCTGCCGCCCGTCGAGCGTTCTCAGATCGAACGCGTGCATGGGTTGTCCGAGTTCGAGCAATACAAAGTTGGTAATATCCACAACGTTGTTTATCGAGCGTAAGCCGCACGCCGCCAGCCGCTTTCTCAGCCACAGAGGAGAGGGGGCGATTTTAACGTCCTTTACGTAATGCCCGATATATCGGGGGCACAGGTCGGGGGCTTCGTCGGTGATTTTTATCGGCTCATAGTTATCCATTTTGGGCGTATAGGCAAGGCAGGGTTCTTTTACTTCTTTTTTAAGAACCGCCGCCACCTCGCGCGCTATGCCGAAGATACTCTGGCAGTCGGGGCGGTTTGCCGTGACGGCGATATCGAACACGCAGTCGTCAAGTCCCAAAAGGGGTTTAACGTCCGAGCCGTTTTCGGCGGAGGCGGGCAAAATCAGCAGCCCGCAGTAATCCGCCCCGTCGAACATATCGCCGTTCACCCCAAGCTCCGCGCCCGAGCACAGCATGCCCTCGCTTTCTATCCCGCGCAACTTGCCCTTTTTAATTGTGGTAACGTCCTCCACGGTAACGTGGTCTTTCGCCGTTGCGTAAACGGTCGCCCCCACGAGCGCGCAGGGGGCTTTGATTCCCTTTTCAACGTTGTCCGCCCCACAGCAGATCTGAAAAGTTCCCTTCTGTCCGCAGTCCACTTTGCACACATGCAGGTGCGTGCCCTCAACGGGTTCGCACTCGGTAACTTCTCCCACGACCACGCCCGAGATATCCTTCCCGAGGTACGTGAGTTCTTCAACTTCGAACCCGCACGAAAAGAGCATATCTTTCAGCGTTTCTGCGGGAACGTCTATATCAACGTAATCTTTCAGCCAACTTAACGGTGCTTTCATAACTTTACCTCACTGACCTCAATCCTTGAACTGTTTGAGGAACCGTATGTCGCCCTCGAAGAGCAGTTTCATATTGTTCACGCCGTATTTGAGCATTGCGATCCTTTCGATTCCCATTCCGAACGCAAAGCCGCTGTAAACGTCGGGGTCTATCCCGCAGCCCTCGAGCACGCGTCTGTTCACCATGCCCGCGCCCAGAACTTCGATCCAGCCCGTGCCCTTGCAAAGGCGGCAGCCCTTTCCGCCGCACTCGAAGCAGCTCACGTCAACTTCCACCGAGGGTTCGGTAAAGGGGAAGTACGAGGGGCGAAGCCGCGTTTTAACGCCCTTGCCGAATATCCTTTCGGCAAACACGTCGAGCATACCTTTAAGGTCGCAGAGGGTAATGCCCTTGTCTACCACAAGCCCTTCCATCTGCGAGAACATGGGGGAGTGGGTGGCGTCGTCGTCGCTCCGATAGACTTTCCCGGGGGAGAGGATTTTAATGGGCGGCTTTTTGTTTTCCATCACCCTTATCTGCCCCGCAGAGGTCTGCGTGCGCAAAAGCAGGTTTTCCGAAATATAAAAGGTGTCCTGCATATCGCGCGCGGGGTGGTCGGCGGGGGTGTTCAAAGCCGTAAAGTTGTAGTAGTCGTTTTCTATTTCGGGACCTTCGAATACTTCGAACCCCATGCCCGCGAATATCGAAACCAGCTCGTCTTTAACAAGGGTATTGGGGTGAACCGCGCCCGTCTCGGGGGTTCTCCCCGGCATAGTCACGTCGACGGCTTCTTTTTTGAACCTCAATTCCAGCTCTTTGGCTTTCGCGCCCTCGATGGCGGCGTCGAACTTCTCACCGATAGCCGAACGCAGATCGTTCAAAAGTTTTCCCACCGTGGGGCGATCCTCGGGCGCAACGTCGCGCATGCCCTTCATCAGTTCCGAAATTCTGCCCGTCTTGCCCAAAAAGTCGTTTTTGAGCTTGATGAGGTCGTCTGCGAGAGCCGCCCTTTTCGACGAAAGAGCCTCGTGCGCAGAGTTTTCGATCTCTTTGATTTTCTGCCTTATATCCATAATTCCTCCAAAAAAACAAAAGCCCCGTGCAATGCACAGGGCGAACAAATCGCGGTACCACCTGACTTCGCGCGGGGTCTCCCGCACCTTATTGCCTTGTAACGCCAAGGGAAGCGGAGCGGACTACTTTCGCGGTTTTTAAAATCGCGGGTTCGCCCGTCGGCTCGCGGGTGAATAACGCCCCGACCCCCGTAAAAAACCTTTCAGCCCATGGGTTTTTCTCTCTGAAAAGGGGATAGTGGAACGTCTGTCCCGGTCACAGCCTTTAACAAATTTAATCGATTACATATAAATTATATTTAAAACTCGGGCGGTTGTCAATTAAAATGGGCTATTAAATGGGCAATAAATGAGGCTCGATCCAACCCCCGATAAATATTTCCGCCCCTCAATAAATATTTCCAACTTCCGATAAACACTTCCGCAACTCAATAAATACTTCCGCCCTTGCAGTCATAGGCGACCACTGCGGGGAAGTTTTCGATCTCGAGCCTGTAAACGGCTTCGCTCAGCAGATCGTCAAAGGCAATACATACGCTCTTTTTGATTGCCTTTCCGTAGAGCGCGCCCGCGCCGCCAATCGCCGCAAAGTACGCGCTCTTGTTGCGCTTTATCGCCTCGCGCACCTCGTCGCACATTTCGCCCTTTCCTATTATCGCCCCCAAGCCGAGGTCCAAAAGAGCGGGGGCAAAGGAGTCCATTCGCGCCGAAGTGGTCGGTCCGCAACTTCCCGAGGGCTGATCGGGCTTTGCGGGGCAGGGACCCGCGTAATAAATGACCGCGCCTTTCAGCTCGAACGGCAGTTCTCTGCCCTCGGCAAGGTATTCGAATATGCGCTTGTGCGCGCAGTCGCGCGCCGTTAAAATAACGCCCGAGAGCATAACGCTGTCGCCCGCGTTCAGCTGTTCAAAATCTTTTTCGGAGAGGGGAAGAGTAAGCCTTTTCATAATATCTCCTTTTCACAGCGCACGCAATGGCACTGGATATTAACCGCAACGGGCAACCCCGCAATGTGCGTGGGCGCGCACTCGCAGCTCACGCTCAAAGCCGTCACATCGCCGTGGAAGCCCTGACAGCCTATGTTCAGCCCGTTGATCTTTTCAAGGGCTTTTTGCTCAATTTCCGCCACGTCCGCCCGCGGGTTGCGGCTTCCTATGTCCCTCGTCAACGCCTTTTTGGCAAGAAAAGCGCAGGTATCGAAAGAACCGCCTATCCCTACGCCCACGTACACGGGCGGGCAGGGGCGCGATCCCGCAAGTCTTACGGTCTCGCAAACAGCCTCGATAATTCCGTCGATGCCCTGCGCGGGTTTGAGCATATAAAGGCGCGACATATTTTCGCTCCCGAACCCCTTAGGCATAAATGTGATTTTAACGCGTTCGCCCGCACATATGTCCGTGTGAATGGCGGCGGGAGTGTTGTCGCCCGTGTTCTTTCTCGTCAGCGGGTCGCACACCGATTTTCTGAAATATCCGTCGGCGTAAGCCCGCCTCACCGCCGAGTTGACCGCCTCGTTGAGCGGCTTGCCCGAAAGAAAGACGTCTTGCCCTATTTCAAGCATCACCACCGCCATACCCGTATCCTGACACACGGGCATTTGGTTTTCCCCCGCAACGTCGCCGTTTTTAATGAGCGTATCGAGGGCGAACGCACAGGCGGGGGAGCTTTCTTTAACTCTCGCCTCTTCAAGGGCTTTTCGGCACGAGGGCGTAACGTTCACCCCCGCGTGCAACGCCATTTTGTAAATGGTCTCTTCGATTTCAACAGTATCAAGAATACGCATTTTCTTTCCCGTAAAAATATTTTCGGTAAAATTATAATACAAACCTCTGCGAAAGTAAATAAAAATCGCCCGTGTGTAAACAAATAAAAATCGCCCGCAACCCCTTATTCCGATCCCGACCCCCGCAAAAATATCTTAAATCCCCGCCAAAGTATTTTAAACCCCCGCCAAAGTATCTTAACCCCCCGCAAAGTATCCCAACCCCCGCCAAATTTCTTATATATCTTGCCAAATTGCTTATATATCTTGCAAAACCTCTCCGACCCCCGTAAAAATTGTTTACTTAAAGTTGAATTTGCGCTATAATGTGAGGCATGACAGAAGTCAACCAACGCCTGCCCCAAAGCCTTAACTGCAAAACGGCGGGGCTTACCTATTCGGTTTGCGCCATATTGAGCGTGCTTTTGTCGACGATAGTCTCGTCGGTATTCATAGCGGCTAATGTGGGGAGAGAAACCGAAGTTTACAAATATATCTCTTTTCTCGTCGCGCCCGTCGCATTATGCGCGGGTTGCTTCGGCGTACTCGCGTTCACCAAAACGCCCGTAAAAGAGGTGGTAAACGTGAGGTGTTCGCCCCTGTATTACGCCCTCGCCGCACTGCTCACGTTCGGCTTGCTCTTTTCGGCAAGCAAGCTCAACCCGCTTTTCGTCGAGCTGTTCAAACTGTGGGGCTACACTCCCAAGGGCGTGCCGTTGCCCTCGACCGACGGCGCGCTCATCTTGCCCGTTCTGCTGGTCGTCGCCGTCATTCCCGCCGTCGCCGAGGAATTTTTCATTCGCGGCATAGTTTTCAACGGAGCGGAAAAGGGGGTCGGAACTATCCGCGCCGTATTAATTTCGGGCTTTTTGTTCAGCCTTTTCCACGCCTCGCCCGAGCAGACGGTCTACCAGTTCGTCTGCGGTTGCGCGTTCGCGTTGCTTGCATCGAGGGCGGGCAGCATTTTGCCGTGCGTTTTCGCCCATTTTTCAAATAACGCCTTAATAATCATTTTAACGACTTTCGGCGTGCTTAACGAGGACGGCTTTGTTGCCGACAGAACCGCAGACATTGTGCTTACCGTCCTCGCCGCCGTCGCTCTTGCCGCCGCGATCCTTATCCTTATTTTCAATAAAAAGGCAATTGCCCGTCGGCAAAAAGGGCAGACGGCGGAGCTGTTTTTATACGCCGCGGCGGGTATCGCGCTCCTTGCCGCGCTGTGGATAGCGGCAATGTTTTCCTCGTCGCTGTAAGGCGTTTTCGCAATATATATTGATATTTTCGGGGTATTCGAACCTATGCAAAAAGTAAACGTGGTCTGCGTCGGCAAGCTCAAAGAGGAGTACTTGCGCCTTGCCTGCGGCGAGTACGAAAAGCGGCTTTCCCGCTTTTGCAAACTTAAAATATGCGAGCTTTCGGAGTGCAAAACGCTCAAAGAAGAGGGGGAGCATATCATAAAAAATTCCTCGGGCTACAAAATAGCCCTTGCCGTCGAGGGCGCAAAGTGTTCAAGCGAGACCTTCGCCCGCAAAATAAAAGCCGCCTGCGACAAGGGCGAAGAGCTTACCTTCATAATAGGCTCTTCGTGCGGGCTTGACGAAGCGGTCAAATCGTCCGCCGACGAAAGGCTTTCCTTTTCGGCTATGACATTCCCCCACCAGCTCATGCGCATAATTCTGCTCGAACAGCTCTACCGCGCCTTCATGATAAACGGCGGCGGCGAATATCACAAGTAATTTTGCTTGCCGAATAACCCGCCCTTGCAAATCATACTTTATTGTGTGATATATGACGAGGTAAAGGCGTTCTACCAAAGCTACGGGGGCAAGAAGTGCGTAATAGGCTATTCGTTCTGCGGGCGCGAGATATTCGCCATGCACGCGGGCGCGGTCACGGGCAGACAGTTCATAGCCG
The DNA here is from genome assembly GCA_947629515.1 of uncultured Clostridia bacterium. GTDB lineage: Bacteria > Bacillota > Clostridia > Christensenellales > Borkfalkiaceae > Coproplasma. The sequence continues at coordinate 15,178 of CANRDY010000016.1, read as the reverse complement.
TCTACGCCGTCCACGGCAGGGAGTGGATAACGGCTCGGCTTGCCTTAAAGCACTTAAAAATGGGTCTTAAAAGCGGGGGCGGCTGGATAATTCCCCTGCTCAACCCCGACGGCGCGGTCATTTCCCAAACGCGTTCGCCCTTATGGAAAGCCAACGCGCGCGGAGTCGATTTGAACTGCAATTTCGACGCGTGCTGGGGCGAGGGCAGGCTGAACACCCGCACGCGCGGGTCTGAAAACTGCATAGGCGACAAGCCCTTTTCCGAACCCGAGACCCTCGCCCTCAAAAATTTCACCTTAAAGATAAGACCGTACGTCACGCTCAGTTTTCACACAAAGGGCGAGGAGATCTACTACGAGTTCTGCGGCAAGGGCGATATGCGCGGCGCGGAAATTCTTTCAAAAACCACGGGCTACAAAGTCAAAAAAATTTACGGCAGCGCGGGCGGTTACAAGGATTGGTGTATACGCAAACTGTGTATTCCCGCCTACACCTTGGAGTGCGGTTCCGATAATCTCCGCCACCCCATCTCAAAGCTCAAAGAACTCAAAAAATGTAAATACGTGTTGAGTTTTTTCATTGCAAACTACGGAAAATGACCGCAGATTTTCAAAATTGAAAAACCCCGCGCGGGCAGTTTTTATAGTTGCAAAAGTGCAACAACCGCAAAAAAGACCGTACCCCGCACGGGTGACGTTACAAACGGCAAAACGCGTTAAAGGGCAAAAAGCCATGGACGAAAAGTTAAAGAAAAAATTTATGAAAGCGGCGATACTCAGCGCAAAGCGCGCGCTGTCGGAGGGGGAAGTTCCGATAGGCGCGGTAGTCGTGTGCGACGGCAAGGTCATCTCGCGCGGGCACAACCGCAGAACGGGCAGACAGATCGCCACCGCCCACGCCGAGATAGAGGCTATCGAAAAGGCGTGCAAAAAGCTGCACAGCTGGCGGCTTCCCGAGTGTGAGATTTTCGTCACCCTTGAACCCTGTCCCATGTGTCTGGGCGCAATGCTCAACGCCCGAATCAAAAAGGTGTACTTCGGCGCATACGAGGCAAAGGGCAGATCGCTCACCGCCGAGCTTGCCAACGCCAACCTTGTCAATCACGTCATCGAAGTGGAGGGCGGCATAATGGAAGAGGAGTGCGCGGCAATTCTTTCGGGCTTTTTTTCCGAAATGCGCCTCCGCCCCCGCCCCGATTGATTTTGCCGTGTAACTCCCCGCCCGCCCATTCGCTCCCCCTTGCGTGAACGCCCCGCCCGCCCCCAATTCCCCAACCCTTTTGATTTTCGTTCAACTTTATGTGGGAATTTTTCAATTGGTAAATTTAACTCATAGAGTTGACAAGTTGCCCGTTGTAATTATAAAATATAAGCGTAGAAAACCGCGCGCGGAAAAGCGCGCCCCACTTAACGAAAATCGGAGGCAAAACCAGATGATCAACCACGGCAACGAAATCAAGATCTTTTCGGGCAATTCGAACAAGCCTTTGGCGGAAAAGATAGCCGCCAAGCTCAACACCACGCTCGGACAGATGGAAGTCACCCACTTTTCCGACGGAGAGATCTACGTCCGCTTCGACGAGACGATCCGCGGAATGGACGTGTTCCTTATCCAATCTACAAGCTATCCCGTCAACGCCAACCTTATGGAATTGCTCATAATGATCGACGCGGCAAAGCGCGCCAGCGCGGGCAGAATAACGGCGGTTATCCCTTACTTCGGCTATGCCCGTCAGGATAGAAAAGCGCGTTCGCGCGAACCTATCACGGCAAAGCTCGTGGCAAACCTCATCACGTCCGCGGGAGCGGACAGGGTTCTGACCATGGACTTGCACTGCATGCAGATACAGGGCTTCTTCGATATCCCCCTCGACAACCTCGTGGGCGGACCTACGCTCTACAACTATTTCAAACCCAAAGTAGACGAAAACTTCGTCGTCGTTTCGCCCGACATAGGCTCTGTTGCCCGCGCACGCAAGGTCGCCGCCCGCATGGACGCCAAAATGGCGATAATCGACAAACGCCGTCCCAAGGCAAACGTTATGGAAGTTATGAACATAATCGGCGACGTCGAGGGCAAAAACTGCCTTATGGTCGACGATATGATAGATACCGCGGGCACGATAGTGCAGGGCGCAAAGGCGCTCAAAGAGGCGGGGGCTAAGGAGATTTACGCTTGCTGTTCGCACGCCGTGCTTTCGGGACCTGCGATAGAACGCCTTGCTTCCTCGCCTATAACCGAGCTTGCGATGCTCGACACCATTAACGTACCCCAAGAGAAAATGCTTCCCATTTTCAAAATGATATCGACCGCCCCGATATTCGCCTCTGCGATCGAGAACGTATATCTCGACAAGTCGATGTCGAAGATTTACGATTAAATTTTTCCATTCGCTCCCGTTAAACTTCGTATATGCGTCGCATAACATTGTCGCGCTCCGCTTTTGCTCGGTTACGTACTTCTGTGTACGCTCCCTCGCAAACTGCTCGCGCTCCTCGTTCTGCTCGCTTCTCGAACGGCGCAAGGAAAAACGCCGTTCTCGGTCACCGCTTGCGCCTTGCACTATGCGCAAGCTCACCTCGCGGGGCAAAACAGCGGGTGTCCGCTGTTTTGAGAAATCCCCGCTCGCCTCCGAAGTTTCTCACTTCGTACGGGCAAGGGCAATTGAGCCTTTCTCACTTCGTACAGCAACCCCCACCTTTAATTCCTCCCCCTTACCAAGGGGGAGGGGAAAAGGAGAAAATATTCGCGCCCCTTCGCTTGCGAGGGTGGAGCTGTCCGCGAACGCGGACTGAGGGGGAGTATCCCAAATAATATCGGAGCAACATAAGGCACTGTCCGCGCGCGGGCGGAACGCCCGCGCGCTTCACCCTTTTTCCACCGCCATGTACATTATCGTAGGTCTGGGTAATCCCGAAGAAAAATACCTTAAAACATTTCATAACATGGGCTATATCGCGGCGGGCGACGTCGCGGCAAAACTCGGCGTGAAGTTCAAAAAAAAGGAGTGCGAGGCGTTCGTCGCCGAAGCCAACTTAAACGGCGAAAAGCTGATAATCGCCCGTCCCGTGACCTACATGAATAACAGCGGCAGAGCGGTCAAACAACTGCTCGCCAAGTACAAGACTCCGCCCGAAAACCTCGTCGTCATCTACGACGACTACGACCTGCCCAAGGGCAAAGTGCGCGTCCGTCCGTCGGGGAGCGCGGGCACGCACAACGGCATGCGTTCGGTCATTGCCGAAACGGGCGCGACCGACTTCCCCCGTATCCGCATAGGCATACGCGACGAAAGCGTAAACATACCCCTCATCAACTACGTCCTTTCCGAAGTGCGCAAAGAGGACTACGAGCTGTTCATTTCAGCTTGCACGCGCGCGGCGGACGCCGCTCTCGCCATAGCGGGCGGCAAGAGTATCGACGCGGTTATGACCGAATACAACGGCTGAACCGCCATATAAATTTTCGGCTGAACCGCCCATTTACGATCCTTCCCCCAACCGCCTCTGCAAACGGCATATTTTATCGATTGCCCCGCATATATCCCTCAACGAACGCATTTTTCCGACAACAATATTCCAAAGCGGTATAGCAGTTTGCGCCCCTCAAAGCAGAGGACTTAACCAACCCCGAACGCAGAAGGTTCGCCCCCTGAAAAAGGGCATTATAAAACCCACAACGCAGAGGGTTCGCCCCCGAAGAAGAGGGGTTCAAACGGCAAAAACCGCAATACATATTCAAATTCGGTAGTATTTTGAAAGCTCGATTTTTCACTTACCTCAATTTATCAGGTGAATTCGGAAAACTCGATGAAGAACTCCGCCGCGGCGTGCCGACGGCGGTTTTCGGCGTGTCCGAACCCGTCAAATATCTTGCGGCGGCGGCATACGGCGGCAACCTCTTGTACGTCGCCGCAGACCCGCTTTCCGCCCGCAACGCCTACGAGGGGATAAGCGTTCTCGCGGGCGGCGACTGCGCGCTTTTAGCGGCGAAGGACGACGTTATTTTATATAAAGACGCGCTCTCGAAAGACGCGCTTTTCAAACGCCTCAGCGGCATAAACGCCATAAACAAGGGGGCAAAGGTAGTGGTTGCCGACGTGCTCTCGCTCATGCAGCTCGCCCCCGCAAATCTTCCGCGCATAGTCCTTAAAAGGGGGGAAGAAACCGATTATTCTTCGCTCCCCGCCCGCCTTGTGCAAATGGGCTATACCCGCGGCTATTCCGCCGAAATGCAGGGCTGTTTTGCCGTGCGCGGCGACATTCTCGATATCTACCCCGTCGCGGCGGAAAACCCCGTACGTGTTGACTTTTTCGGCGATCTGGTCGAAAATATCCGCCCCTACGAGCCGACCTCTGGCGAACGCCTTGCCGTGTCCGAAAGCGTTGAAATAATCGCCGCGACCGACGTGACTTTCGAAAAGTCCGAACTTTCGAAAATACAATCGGCTCTCAACGGCGAACTCAAAAACTTTCCCGACGCCAAGGCGTACTCCCGCGCCCGCGCCATAGTCGACGACCTCAAAGAAAAATTTTCAATGGGAACGCCCTTCGCGGGGGCTTCTTTCGTGCTTCCGCTTTTAAGTTGCGCAACAACCGTTTTCGACCTGTTGCCCCCCGAAACGCTCATAATGTTCGACGAGTGCAAGACCATATCCGACGCGGCGGAGGGGGCGTATTCCGAGCACGCCGAAAGGGTCGCCGACCTTAAAAAGGGGGGCGAGGCGTTCGGCTTTTCGCTCTCGCAACTGCTCACACCCGATGAGCTGTATTCCCGCTTTTCCGCGTTCAGATCGGCGGCGGTGCAGACCTTTGCCGTCGCCACAAAGTTTTTCAGACCGCTGTCTACTTTCAACTTCAAAACCACGCCCGCGCCCAACTACTTAAACTCTATTCCGCAGTTCGTCGAGGACGCAAAGCGTTGGCTCGAAGGCGGGTACAGACTGCTCGTCTTTACGGGCAATTCCGAAAGAAAACAAAAGCTATGCGAACTGCTCGTCGGGGAATATCTGCCCGTCTGTCCCGTTCCCGACCGCGCCGAAGCTCTGAACGGCATAGCCGTCTCCGAGGAAGAATTTTCCCACGGCGTTGTGCTTCACGACAGCAAGATAGTCGTCATCGGCAGTTCCGACCTGTACACCAAGGCGGTCACAAAACGCCTGCGCCGCAAGCGGGGCGATCTCTTCGTCTCGCCCGAGGTGGGCGACTACTGCGTGCACGAAAAGCACGGCATAGGCAGAATAGCCGGCACGCGCAAAATCGAAACCGTTTCGGGCATAAAGGAGTATATCGCAATCGACTACAAGGGCGGCGACAAACTGTACGTGCCCGTCGAGCAAATGGACGTGCTGTCGAAGTACGTCGGTGAAGCCGATCCGCCCCTTTCGCGGTTCGGCGGCGCAGACTTCGAAAGGGTAAAGGAACGCGTCCGCCAATCAATCAAAAAGCTCGCGTTCGACTTAAAGGAACTGTACGCCGAGCGCAGTGCGAAAAAGGGCTTTGCGTTTCCCCGCAACGAGGTGATGATGAGCGAGTTCGAGGACTCTTTCGAGTATGAAGAAACCCCCGACCAGCTCGCCTCGATAGAGGAGATAAAGTCGGACATGTGCTCCGACAAGGTAATGGACAGACTGCTCGTCGGCGACGTCGGCTACGGCAAGACCGAAGTCGCACTCCGCGCCGTATATCTGTGCGTTCTGGGGGGCAAGCAGGCGGCGATAATGTGCCCGAGCACAATACTTTCCGAACAGCACTACAAAACCGCCGTCGCGCGGTTTTCCGAGTTCGGTTTAAGGGTGGAAAGTCTCAACCGCTTTAAGACCCCCGCCCAACAGGCGCAGACCTTGCGCGAGCTTGCCGCGGGCAACATAGACGTTATAATAGGCACTCATCGGCTTTTGTCGGACGACGTCATTTTTTCCGACCTCGGTCTTTTGGTTCTCGACGAAGAACAACGCTTCGGCGTGGAACACAAGGAAAAGATAAAGCATGTCAAAAAGGACGTGGACTGCCTCACCATGACGGCAACGCCCATACCCCGCACGTTGCACATGTCGCTTGCGGGAATTCGCGACATAAGCACCATAAACACCCCGCCGAGCAAGCGGTTGCCCGTGCAGACCTACGTCACCGAAGAGAGCGACGCCCTCATACGCGACGCGATCATGCGCGAAATATCCCGCGGGGGTCAGGTGTTCGTGCTCTATAACAGGGTCGAAACCATCGCGCGTTACGCCGAATACATCAAAAACATAGTTCCCGAGGCAAAGGTGACGTTCGCCCACGGCAGAATGGACAGAGATACCCTCGAAAATTCGGTGTTCTCCTTTTACCGCGGGGAGTACAACGTGCTCGTCACCACAACGATAATCGAAAACGGCATAGACCTTCCCAACGCCAACACGCTGATAGTTATCGACAGCGACCGCCTCGGCGTATCTCAGCTCTACCAGCTCCGCGGCAGAGTGGGCAGGGGAACGCGGCTCGCGCAGGCGTACTTCACATTCCGCCCCGACAAGGTTTTAACTTCGGAAGCGGCGGAACGCCTTAAAGCAATTATGAACTTCACCGAGCTCGGTTCGGGTTTCAAAATAGCCATGCGCGACCTTGAAATAAGGGGAGCGGGCAACGTTCTGGGCGCGGAACAGCACGGGCATATGGACAAAGTGGGCTACGAGCTTTACTCCAAACTTCTCAAAGAGGAGCTGACGGGCGAACCGAGTCTTTCGTGCGAGGTAGAAATTTCGGCAACGGCGTATATCCCCGAGTACTATATCGAGAGCAGTGCCGCCCGCCTCGACTGCTACAAGCAGATAGCCGAAATAAGGAGCGTAAAGGACTACAAGCGCATATGCGATTCCATGGAAGACAGCTACGGCGCATTGCCCGACGAGGCAAAGAGCCTTGTCATTGCCGCGCTTATGAAGTCATACGCGCAGAAATTCAACGCAAGGCGAATATCGGTAGGCGGCGAAAGGGACTATATCGAACTCCCGTCGATAAAGAGCCTTGAAGACAAACGCTTATCCCGCGCGCTTGCCGAAAGCGGCGGAGAGGTGACTTTGGACATGGCGCGCGCGCCCTTAATGGTATTCCCCAAAAAGCGCACCGTGATATTGACTATGATAAATATGACGGAATTTTTGCGCCGCGCAACTGCCGCAAAGCCCGAATAAGCGGCGTTCTGCTGTGTCAAGCTGCGGCAACCCTCAGTCACTTACGTCATTGTAAGCTCCTTCGGGTTTTCCTCGCTTTCCTTGCATAACTTGCTTCTTCGGACTTTCTCACTTCGTTCAGGCAATTTTAAATAATATCGGAGCACATTATGGCACTGTCATTTCGAGCGATATGACACGCGCCAAAGGCGCGGGATTGAGCGAGATTTCTCGCGCGGCGTAAGGAGCACCGCCGCGCTCGGGCACCGCTTGCGCCATGCACTATGCGCAAGCTCATCTCGTGCGGCAAAACAGCGGGTGTCCGCTGTTTTGAGAAGCCCCGCACTCGACCCCGTGGTCTGCTCTTGCCCTTTGAAACAGTAATAAAACAATCTTAATGGTCTGCTCGGGGCACTTTGAAACACGCAATCTCCCGACACTACCCGTTCAACAACACTCCCTCCCCAAAAAAACCTTATAAAAAACAACAAAAAACGGGCAAAAATAATTGCTATAAAACCGAGGATATTATATAATAGATGTTGATTTAATCTCAACCACCTCTCTATTTGGAGCAAACTATGAACAAAAAAAGACTGATAGGAGCCGCACTTGCCGCGTCAATAGGACTTACAGCCGTCTTTTCGGGCTGTTCGCTCGTCTCTTCCAACAGCTTGGCCGATATGGAACAGATCGTCGCGACCGTCAACATTGCCGATGCCGAGGGACTGCGCGAAAGCGACCGTAAGCTCATCGACGAATACAAGGGCGCGGTCGGCTCTACCGATATCCTCAAAAGAAATCTCATAGCCTCGTACATCAACGTCGGGTCGAGTTACTACGATTCCCTCGGTTCGAACGCCGCGGTATTCAACATGCTTATGGACGGGCTGACCGAGTCGGCGGTTCTCACCCAATACGCCACCATGTACCTTCTTCAGCTCAAAGCCGAAAACGAGGGCAAAACTTCCGCGCAGATAATAAGCGAATACGAAGCCAACACAACCTACGCGGGCAAGCTCGAGTACATTCTCGGAGCGGACAGCGCAGACGTAATGATAGCCAAATACTCGCTGTATTCGGCGTTGAACGCGGCGATCGACTCCTACGAGTTGCAGATAATAAATAACGACGACGAACCCGAGGGAACCGAAACGCGCACCACCCCCACGGGCGTCGACAGCGAAAAAGAGGACTACTATCCCGTAAAGAAAGACGCCTCGGGCAACCCCGTCACCAACGCTTCGGGCGTAGGGGAGCTTGATTATAACGTATACACGGGCTATTCGGGAACCGACAACGAGGGCAACGCCTACGACTACTGCCTTACCGCAAGCGGAGCTTATCAGGATGACAAGCTCGACGGCACAACCCGCAGTACAAGGATAAGGGCTTACAACAAATTTATGAGCCGTCTCGAATCCAACGGACTTATCGATTCCGAAAAAGAGGATATGCGCAACGTGCTCGCCCTTCAATACATGGGCGACGAGTACGCGGGACAGCTCGAAAACAGAATAGTAAACAAATACTACAAAGAGTACGAAAAGGCGCAGGAAGCCGAGTTCACCGACGACGGCAGATACGATTACCTCAACAAGGTGTACGAAGCCTTGCGCGACGAACAGCAGGAGAGCAACAAAACCGCCGACAGCTTCAAAACGGCAATGGACAACATGTCCGATACCTCTTTCGTGCTCTACTCCCGCGATACAAATGGCGACGGCGTGTACGGCTATGTATACAACATACTTCTTCCGTTCAGCACCGTGCAGAGCGCGAAGCTCACCGAGCTTCAGGGCGACGTCAACAACAAGAACACCGACGGCAGCTACAATCCCGCTTACTACAACAAGCGCAACGAGCTGTTGAAGTCGATAGTCACCACCGACCAGCGCGCGGCATGGTTCAACGGCGAAACGGTCTACGCGTTCGACGCGACCGACAAAGTCGAAAACTTCTACGGCAAGGACGCGGGCAGAAACTGGCTGTTCTTCGAAAACAACCTCATAAACAACCAAAGGTACGAAGCTCTTTCGAAGTACGCGGGGCTTTACTCCTACAACGGCACGGCGGTCGAGTACGGCGAGGGGAAGGATAAGGGCTACCACCTTGTACCCAACGAGCTCAACATCGACAGCATGCTCGGCGAGTTCAGAAATTATCTGAACTACGTGCTCGGCGGCGAAAAAGTTACTTTCACAGACGGCTATAACCCCGATGACTACGATCCTTCCGCCAACACCGCCAACCCGTCTTTCTACAAGACCTACACGGCGGACGATACTTTCTACTCGAACGTCGACGACAAAGAGATAAATTATTCCAACTTCATATACACCAAAGGTAAGGTCGAACTCACTCAGACCGACAAATCGTTTGCGTTTGCGACGGGCAGAACCAAAGCCGCCGACGGCGAATGGATAAACGGCGAGGCAGACGACGCCTACAAGGCGCTCTCTGCCGTGAACGAACTTCAATACGCATATACGACCGACACGGGCATACTCTCGCGCTATGCGGGCTACACCGTCACCCTCGGCGACACCACGGGCTTCATAAAGGAGTTCGAGACGGCGGCGCACGAAGTGCTCGAAAGGGGCGCGGGCGCGTTCAACGTCTGCGCGGGCGACTACGGCTGGCATATACTCTACGCGACCTACACGTTCAACGCGGAGGGGGGAGAGGAGTTCACCCCTCAGTGGGCTGAGAACGTCGGCAAAGAGGGCACGTTCGAAAATCTTTTCTACGAAATGGTAAAGAGCAACGATATAAGCAACATTTCTTCGACCCGCAGAACGCAGATAATCAAGCAGTTCAAAGAAAAGGCGGTCGTAACTTATCAAAGCAGATATCAGGATCTGCTCGACTTAGGTTGATAAATGGAAATCTGGCAGGCGATAGTTTTGGGAACGGTGCAGGGATTGACCGAATTTCTGCCCGTTTCTTCATCGGGGCATCTCATATTTTTACAGCGGATATTCGGCATAGAGGGGGGTATGTTTATACCCCTCGTCTTGCATTTAGGCACGCTCGTCGCCGTGTGCGCGGTATTTTATAAGGATATCCTCGCGCTCTTCAAAAAGCCGTTCAAAACGCTGGGCTTTCTCGTGCTCGCCACCATTCCCGCGGGGCTTGTCGGGTACTTCGCCGACGACTACATAGAGGAATTTATCAACGGCGGAGCTTACACTGGCGTGCTCCTTTTCGCGTTTTTCACAATAACGGCAACCGTGCTCTTCGTCACCGAAACGTATGCCAAAGACAGAGAAAAACAGCTCGCCGAAAAGCGCGCCAACGCCTCGCAAAGTCGGGCTGAATTTCCCCGAAACGGGGAGAAATCGCCGCACGGCGGAACTTATAACCAAAATTCGGAGAACCTCTCCCAAGCCTCGGCGGAAGTAATAACGACCGACCCCTACGGCTCGGACGACCGATCCCGCAAACGTGCTGACGGAAGCGGCGCGGGCAACGGCGGAGGGAGTCCCGACGGCGCAAGCGGCTACGGCATATGCTGGCGAACGGTCATTCCCATGGGGCTTGCGCAGGCGGCGGCGGTACTTCCGGGAATATCCCGCAGCGGTTCTACCATCTGCGCGGGCACGCTTGCGGGCGGCGACAGAGAGCAGATAGCCAAGTTCTCGTTCCTCATGTCCGTTCCAATAATTTTGGGGGGCTTCGCCGTCGATTTGTTAAAAGGTCTTATGGACCATTCGGTTCAGCAGACTTTCACGGCGGGGGGAGTGCAGTTCGGCATAGCCGTCGCGCTCGGCTTTATCTTCTCCGCGGCGGTAGGTCTGTTCGCCGTAAAGGTAATGTTAAAAATTATCCGCAAGGCAAACTACAAGTGGTTTTCGCTCTATCTCGCGTTGCTGGGCATAGCGTGCTTCGCGCTCAACTTCACGGGCAACCTCGGCTCGATTTAACTTTACAAATTCACCCGAAAATATCAATATATATTTAAAAAAACGCAAAGTAAAGCCCCCGACGGGCAAGCCCGTCGGGGGCGGTTTTTACAAAAAAGCTGTGCAGTCTTTTTTGTCGGAATAAACCGAAGCGTGAACGCTGCAGGTAGCTCCTGCAAAGCAACCTTATGGCACACGGCGGTAACTGTTTAGTGCTGCTATATCCCTATCCTGACACGGTTCGCAGCCCGCAGTTGCATAAGACCTTGTTATCAACACCCCTTGCAGTGCGCGGCCTTCCATTTATTCCGCCGAGAAAGACGTTCGGTCCTGCTATTGCGGATTGCAGGTACAGGGCACCGCAAACTCCCCACTCAGCACAGTAGAAGCATTATAGCAGAAAAAATAATATTTTGCAAGTAAAATGGGGAATAGCTTGACTTTTTTTTGCCTATTACTTAAAATGAGTTCATAAATAAAATTACTTGTAATTAAAGGAGAACCATGGCGGAAAATTGCACACACGACTGCTCTTCGTGCGGCGAGAACTGTTCCTCGCGCCAGAGCGAAAGCCTTATAAAAAAGCCCCACGAGCTTTCCGAGATACGCAAGGTAATTGCGGTAGTCAGCGGAAAGGGTGGCGTGGGCAAGTCAATGACGTGTTCGCTCCTTGCGGCGGCGGCGCAGAACAGCGGCAAAGTGACCGCGATTATGGATGCAGACCTCACGGGACCGTCCATTCCCAAAATGTTCGGCGTAAACGCGCGCGCGATGGGCAGCGAGAACGGCATACTTCCCGTAGTCACAAAGAGCGGCATACAGCTTATGTCAATGAACCTCTTGCTCGAAAACGAGGATGAACCGGTAATATGGCGAGGCTCTTTAATATCGGGCACGGTTTTACAATTCTGGACGGACGTCATATGGACGGGCGTAGACATAATGTTCATCGATATGCCCCCCGGCACGGGCGACGTTCCGCTCACTGTGTTCCAGAGTATCCCCCTCGACGGCATAATAATCGTCACCACCCCGCAGGACTTGGTGGGAATGATAGTCTCCAAAGCCGTCAATATGGCGCAGATGATGAACGTTCCCATTCTGGGGATAGTCGAAAATATGAGCTATGTTACCTGCCCCGACTGCGGTAAAAAGATCCCCGTATTCGGCGAGAGCAACGTCGACGCACTCGCTCTCGAACACGGCATTTCGGCGGTTGCCAAACTGCCCGTCGACCCCGTTTTGACCCGTGCGGCGGACGGCGGCAAAATCGAAGAGCAGGCGGACTATCTCTCCGACTTCTTCGCCAAGATCCAATCCCAGCTCTCCAAATAACAATTCTCATTTACGAACCGCCCACAGCAAAGAACCCAATAATAAAACTCATTTAAGAACCGACCCCCGAGCGCAATTCCGTGCGCTCGGGGGTTATTAACTTAGCAACTACGCATTTCAACCCTTTTTTCACCCGTCGTCGCGGACTGATTTTTCGGGCATAAACTTCCAGTATCTCGCGGGCATATACCCGCGCATCTGCTTTTCGTGCGGGCGTTCCTTTATGGTCACGGCGTTGTAGTACTTGCGCCACAGGTTCTGAAAAGCCCTTTCGTACTCCGAAAGGTAAATTTCAGCCTCGCCCGCATAGCACAGCGTCCAATCCGCGCCGTCGTATATCCCCGCAAGTTTCCTCTTCAGGTCGTGAATGACGAATTTTTCCCTTTTGAACCGTTCCGCAAAGTGAGGCATCAACAGCTCGGTTATGTCGTGGTCGGGCGAGTAGGGGGCGTACAGCACGCCCTCCGCGCTTTCCATAAACCGCAAAAAGCCCTTCATGTTGTGAATTTCGCCCGTCACCTTTTCTTTCAGCTCGTTAAAAATTATGACCTCGGGCAGGTTGTAAGCCTTCCCCACGGGCGCGCCCCGCTCAATCACCCGCTTTATATAGTCGAAAGCTATCTGCTCTTTCAGCCCGTCCGAGCTTCTCAGCGTCAGCAGAATATCGCCCACGCACCCGCCATCCGCCCGCGCGAGCTTTCTGCGCACCCGTTCCGCCTTTTCCGCGTCGGTCGTCACCTTGACGATTTGGCTGTCGAAGCTCATCTGCACGTTCTCGCCCGAAGTGATCAGCGCGCCTTTCTCCCCGTACGCGTCGAACACGGCGGTAAAAAAGCTCTCCGAGCCGCCGTCCGTAATAAAAATTTTCATGCCGAACCTCAATCCCCCCAACCGCTTTTAATCAAATTTGCCGTTTCGCACCTCATGGAAATTTCGCACCCCACAGAACCTTAATTTTTTTAACTGAATCCCCCCGCCGATTTTTAACAACATTCTCCGTTTACGCCCGAGCAAAGCCTAAATTTCCCCCGTCAGAGCCGAAAGCGCGACGGAGGGGGAGGAGAACATACTCAGCTGTTCCGCGTTCTGCGCGCCGTCGCCGAGCATAAGAGCCGCCTTTACCGCAGTCACGTTTTCCGAGCCGAAGAACTTGCCCTTGCACGTGATGAAGTGCTTTGCCCTCTTTAATACTATGCGCATTTTTGCAAGGTTATCGAAGTCGAGTTTGCAAAATTTTCTTGCCTCGCATATCTTATACGCGCTCTTCGCTCCGATCCCCGGCACGCGCAACAGCATTGCAAGCGGCGCGGTGTTTATCTCCACGGGGAAGTGCTGCATATTTCTCAACGCCCACGCGCACTTCGGGTCGTAGTCGGGCGAAAGGTTCTCGTTTACGGGGCAGATTTCGTCTACGTCGAACCCGTAATAGCGAATGAGCCAGTCTGCCTGATACAGCCTGTGTTCCCTCAAAAGTCCCGCCCCGACCGTCGGCAGTTTCGCCGATTTGACGACGGGAATGTAAGAGGAGTAATACACCCTTTTCAGCCCGAGTTTGCGGTAGAGCGATTCGGTGAGCTTCAAAATCTGCCCGTCGCTCTCGGGCGACGCGCCGACTATCATCTGCGTTGTCTGTCCAGCGGGCAAAATGCGGTTTTTCACCTTGTTTATTCTGTCGTAGTCCATGGCGTCTTTCAGCTCTTTCATGGGCAAAAGCAGGCTCTGTTTGGTCTTTTGCGGGGCGAGCAGTTTAAGCGAACTCTCGCTCGGCAGTTCTATGTTATAGCTCATTCTGTCGGCGTATCTTGCTGCGCGCGCCATCAGCGCGGGGTCGGCGTGGGGGATACCTTTAACGTGCACGTAGCCGTGAAAGTTATAGACCTTTCTCAGTTTAACGAGCGTTTCGCACAAAAGCTCCATTGTTTTATCGGGTGAACCGCAGACGGCGGACGATAAAAACAGCCCTTCGATGTAGTTGCGGCGGTAGAAGTCTATCACCAGCCCGCAAATTTCGTCGGGCGAAAGGGAAGCGCGGGGCACGTCTGCGGAGCGGCGGTTGGGGCAGTATTCGCAGTCGTATATGCAATTATTGCTCATCAGAATTTTGAGCAGTGAAATACACCTGCCGTCGGGCGTAAATGAGTGGCAGATCCCGCCCGACGACGCGTTGCCCAGCCCGCCGCAGTTTTTCCGCGCCGAGCCCGACGAAGAGCACGAAACATCGTACTTCGCACTTTCTGTGAGGATCGTGAGGGTTGTGTCGTCTATCATATTGTTCTCCCTTAGCTTCCGTTAAACTTCGTATATGCGTCGTTCTGCTGTGTCAAGCTGCGGCAACCCTCAGTCATTTACCTTATAGTAAACTCCTTCGGGTTTTCCTCGCTTTCCTTGCATAACTCGCATCTCCGAAGTTTCTCACTTCGTTCTTGCATTTTAAATATTATCGGAGTGCATTATGGCATTGTCTGCCCGTGTCCCCACACCCATTCGCTCCCCTAAGCCGCTATCCCTCACCAATTCGCGCCCCTTCACTTGTGAGGGGGAGCTGTCCGCGAAGCGGACTGAGGGGGAGTGTTCCGAACATTATCGGAGCGCAATAAGGCACTTTCCGCGCGCGGGCGTTCCGCCCGCGCGCACATTATCGGAGTACATTATGGCACTGTCATTTCGAACGCTATGAGACTTCACGCACAAAGTGCGTGAAGCGATTGAGTGAGAGTTCTCGCGCGGCGTAAGGAACACCGCCGCGCTCGGTCACCGCTTGCGCCTTGCACTATGCGCAAGCTCA
>CANRDY010000015.1 GCA_947629515.1 uncultured Clostridia bacterium | reverse complement strand
GAGGTGTTGCCCATGTTGCCGAACGCCATCATCTGAACGTTTACGGCAGTGCCCCACGAATAGGGGATATCGTGGTCTCTTCTGTACACGTTTGCGCGGGGGTTGTCCCACGAACGGAAAACCGCCTTTACGGCTTCGAAGAGCTGTACCTTGGGGTCGTCGGGGAAGTCCTTGCCGAGCACTTTTTTGTACTCCGCCTTGAACTGCGAGGCAAGGGTCTTAAGGTCGTTTGCGTCAAGTTCGACGTCGTAAACGACGCCCTTTTTCTCTTTCATCTGATCGATGAGCTTTTCGAAATATTTTTTGCCGACTTCCATAACGACGTCGGAGAACATCTGTATGAACCTGCGGTAGCAGTCCCACGCCCAGCGGGGATTGCCCGACTTGGCGGCGATGGTGTTCACGACGTCCTCGTTAAGTCCGAGGTTCAAAATGGTGTCCATCATTCCGGGCATCGAGGCTCTTGCGCCCGAACGCACGGAGACGAGCAAAGGATTTACTTTGTCGCCGAACTTTTTGCCGCATATCTTTTCCATTTTGGCAACGTATTCGAGAATTTCAGCCTGAATTTCGTCGTTTATCTTTTTGCCGTCCTCATAGTATTGCGTGCACGCCTCGGTGCTTATGGTGAAGCCCTGAGGTACGGGGAGACCGATTTTGGTCATCTCGGCGAGGTTCGCGCCCTTGCCGCCCAAAAGTTCGCGCATGCCTGCGTCCCCTTCGGTGAAGAGGTAGCAATACTTCTTTGCCATAAAATTTCTTTCCTCCATAGAAAACTTTTGATTTCGTATATTAAAACCTTTAATATTTTAATACAAACCTTGTAAATAATCAAGCTATTGAACGACACTTTTGCATTTTTTTATAAAAGCTGAATAAGGCGGAAAGGGCGGGCGTTGCCCGCGGTGAAATTTTCACTTGGTGAAAGTTAAATTTTTTTTGCTCGCGCAAAAAAGTGAAATTTGCGCTACGCGCAAGTGAAATTTTTTGCTAACGCAAAAAGTGAAATTTTTTTGCTGTCGCAAAAAAGTTGTGGGCGGCGTGTCGCCGCGGACGGGTGTCTTAACGACATTGAGCTAAACCAGAGTGTAGGCTGTTCAACGCGAGAGGGTGACCCCCTCCCTTGTATTCCCTCCCCCTGTTCTTTCCACTTATTCCCTCCCCTTCCGCTTCGGAGGGGGAGGGCGTAGGGTAGGGGTAGCAGGAGCAAGTAAGAAGCAATGGACGAGCGGTTTTTTGGTTCGCGTTTCAAAGGGCAAGCACAGACCACCTTGGGATTCTCTCGGTCAATCCCGCGCCTATGGCGCGTGTCATATCGCTCGAAATGACAGTGCCATAATAAGCTCCGATAATATTTGGAAGTGCACCCCCTCAGTCCGCGTTCGCGGACAGCTCCCCCTCATAAATGAAGGGGAGCGAATGTTTTTTTCTTTTCCCCTCCCCTTTTTCAAGGGGGAGGAATTGAAGGTGGGGGTTCACCGCGGCGCGACACCGCTTTATGTTGAACAGCACGCACGCTCGTCCACCCTAAACGCCGTTAAGACACTTGGTCAAGCGGAACGCTTGCGCCGCTTATTCGGGCTTTTCGGGAGCAAAGCCGCGCGCCCTTTACAAAAGCCGTATGTACTCCGAAAGCGCGGCAAGTCGCGCGTCGGTTTTATACGCGAAGTACTCCCGCAAAAGCCGCAGGGCGCGCTTTACGCCGTCGGGGGTGACGAACTCCCCGTCATATGAAAGAGACAAGCTCTTTTTTATTACGTTGTAAGTCGAAAAGCTCGCCCCCGCTCCCTCGCCGCAAGAAGCGCACAAAAATTCGCCCGAGTCCATATCGAACCTCAAAGGCGTTTTGCCGTCGGAAAGTGACTTGCCGCAACGGGGGCAGTCGCCCGCCGAAAGCCCGTAGCCCGAAACGCGAAGCGACTCAACAAGAAACAGCGCGAGGGCTTCGCCCTCGTTCCCCGCGCATATCCCCGAAAGCGCGTCTATCACAGGGGAGAACAGCTCCCGCGAGCCGTCGCCCTCGAACGAGAGCGCAAGGGCGCACTCCGCCGCCGCGCTCGCCGCGTAGAACTTGTTTATGTCTGTACGTATTTCGTAAAAACTCTCGCACTCGGTACAGCCCGTAACGGTGTACCTCTCCCCCCGCGCCGACAGCACGTATTCGGCAAAACAAAAAGGCTGGGCGGCAAACCGAAGTTTTGCTCCCGCCTTTTTTACTCCCTTTATCCCCGCGCTTATCCTGCCGCGTTCGGCGGAAAGCAGGGTGAGTATTTTGTCGTTTTCGCCGTAGTCCGCCGCCCTTAACACGACGGCGTTCACTTTAAGCTCCATTGCGCCTTTTCCTCTGTTGCCGTAATTTCGCCCTCTTGCGGTTGAACCTATGGCTGTAAAAACAGGTTCTCACTCTTGCGGTCGAACCGTATTGCCCGATTTAAGGTTCGCGCCTTTGCGGTTCACGCCAAACGGTTAAGACCACTGCGGTCAAAACGGCGGGCGATCTCTCAGCCCTTGTCGGAGCCGTCGAGATGCTTATACAGCATGTAATAGCTGACGTTGCCCGTCTTTTCAAACATCTTCCACGCGAGTTCCGCCGCGTCTTTGTCTCTCTTCATAAACTACCCCCTTAAAAGGCAGTTTGCGCAGTTTTTCAGATATTAACCATCTCTTTTATGAGGGCGGGCTTGTTGCGCCAATCCTCTTCGACGCGCACGAACACCGTCAAAAAGACCTTAGCCCCCAAAAATTTTTCCATGTCGGCGCGGGCGAACGAGCTGGCTTCCTTCAACGCCCTGCCGCCCTTTCCTATGAGGATAGCCTTGTGGTTTTGCTTTTCGCACACTATATCGAGGTTTATCTCGTAAACGCCGTCGTCGCGACGGGTGAACACGTTTACGAGTATCCCCGTGCCGTGGGGAACTTCCTTGTCGAACTTCAAGAGTATCTTCTCGCGCATTATCTCGGCTATCATGAACTTTTCGCTCTTGTCGGATACTATGTCGTCCGCTATTATCCTTTCGCCCTCGGGCATCGCCGAAGTCAAAAACGCAAGCAGTTTTTTTACGTTGGTACCCTTTCTTGCCGAAACGGGGAAAATATCGCAGGTCACGCCCCTTTCGAACATAAATTTAACGTCGGAGGCTATGTTCTCCTTAGGCATTATGTCTATTTTGGTGTAGGCGACCGCCGACGGAGTTTTGCCGCAGACGTACTTTTTCATAAGCTCGCAGTCGTCGTCGGTCACCCCCGCGTGCCCGTCGTGAACGTATAAAATAAAGTCCACGTCCTTTGCCGCGTCCTCCGCCGTCTGAATCATCTTTTCGGTGAGGCGGGTTGAGTTTTTGTAAAGCCCCGGCGTGTCGGCGAACACGAGCTGGCTGTTCTCGGTATTAAGAACGCCCAAAATGCGGTTGCGGGTGGTCTGAGGCTTGGGGGAGACTATCGACACCTTTTCGCCGACGAGCACGTTCACGAGCGTGCTCTTGCCCGCGTTTGCCCTGCCTATTACGGCTATGAGTCCGCTCTTCATTCGTCCCCCCTCGAAAGACCGAGTTTTTTTAAAACCCGCTCTTCCTTTTCGCGCATCTGCGCCTTGTCGTCCCCGCTCTCGTGGTCGTAGCCCAAAAGGTGGCATACGCCGTGGGTTATAAGGTAGTTGAGCTCGCGCTCGTACGAGTGCCCGTACTCCGCCGCCTGCTCCCTCGCCCGCTCTTCGCACACGGCGATACTGCCCAGAAAGAGCGCGCCGTCCTCCCATCTTTCGTCGGGGAAGTCGGCGGCTTTCAACGCCTTGCCGCGGATATTTTCCATCGAGGGAAAACTTAAAACGTCGGTGACCGAATCGACCCCGCGCTGTTGTCGGTTGAGGGTGCGGATCTCTTCCGCGGAGGTGCAGATCACCTCGCAAACAAGGGGAACGTCGCACTCGAACTCCCCCTCGAAAGCCGCCGCAAGGGCGTTGAGATCAAGTTGTTCACATTCGAAAATAAGCATATATATTTAACTTTTCGCCTTTTTGAGTTCGAGTTTGGGGTACTGTACCCTTGAATGGTAAACGCCCGTGAGCTGGTTTTGAACGGTGCGGGCGATTATTGTAAGCTCCCTCATCGTAATGTCGCAGTCGGCGAACTGGTCGAGGTTCATTCTCTCCTCTATAAGGCTCTTTACGAGAGCTTCGACTTTTTCGGGCGAGCGGTCTTTTAAGGAACGCGTAGCCGCTTCCGAAGCGTCGACTATCATAATTATAGCCGCTATCTTGGTGGTGGGCGTGGGACCGCTGTACGAGTAGTTGCCCATATTGAGTTCGCCGTCGCTCATTCTCAACGCCTTGGCGTAGAAGTACTTTACGGGCAGCGTGCCGTGGTGCTCCACTGCGACCTCGGCGAAGAACTCGGGCAGGTGATACTTGCGTATGAGCTTTGCGCCGTCGCGGGTGTGCGAGCGGATTATGTCTACCGAAAGCTCGGGCGTAAGCTCCTTATGCAGGTCGTATTCGCTCTGGTTTTCGGAGAACATCTCGGGGTTTTTGAGCTTGCCTATGTCGTGGTAGTAAGCCGCCGCGCGCGCAAGCTCGGCGTCCTCGCCTATCGCCGCCGCGCACGCCTCGGCAAGCTGGGCGACGACAACGCTGTGGTTGTACGTTCCCAAGGCGTTGGTGCGCAGTTTTTTTATGAGCTTGGCGTGGTCGCTCGTCAGTTCCCTCAGTCTGAACGCCGTAAGTCTTGCGAACGCCGTTTCGATTACGGGAAGAATGAGGAAGAACAGCAGCACGCTGAACACGCAGTCGAGAGCCGAAAAAAGAAGCAGATTCAACGCCGCGTTCCAGTCGATGACTTCGAGCGAGGGCAGGATTATCGCCGTGTTGACGGCTATCGTGGGGATATACAGCACGAACGCCGCAAGCACGCTCGCAAGCCGCGTTTTTATGTTTTTGAAGAGGAAAATGGCGACAATGCCCGTGGTGAACCCCGCAAGGAAGCAGGCGTAACTTTCGGATATCGTGACCTGTCCCAAATGCCTGTCGACTATCAGAAGGAGAATGTCGAACACGGTGTTGAGGAATATGGCGTCGCGCCTGCCGTAGAGCATTACGAGCATCATCGCGAGAAAGGCTATGGGACGGGCGACCACGCCGACGTACTTTGCCACGACAAAGTACAGCGCGACCGATATGCAGTAGAGCACGAAAATTTCGAATATATTTGAAACTTTCGCCAAAATCTCCTTGTTTTCGTAGAAGAAATAGCAGTAGGTTATGGCGGACAGAATGGCTATCGACACGCCGACGGTGACTACCTCGTTGACGTTGAGCGTGAAGTAGTTGAATATCTCGCCCGACTCGTTGAGGACGAGCATTAAAAACAGCACGGCGGCGAGCATCGCCGTTCCCGCAAGGAAACAGAATACGCTCTTTGCTATCTCCTTTTTACTCAGCTTTCTCATCTTTGCCGCACCTCCCGACGTTCGCCGCCTCGTACGCGCGCACTATGCGCATTACGAGCGGATTTCGCACAACGTCTTTATCGTTGAGATATATTATCTTTATGCCCTCCACCCCGTCGAGCACTTCGGCGGCGTGTTCAAGCCCGCTCCGCTTACCCTCGGGCAGGTCTATCTGGGTGACGTCGCCCGTTATTACCATCTTGCTTCCGTCGCCCAAACGGGTCAGAAACATCTTCATCTGTTCGCGCGTGGTGTTCTGCGCTTCGTCTAAAATTATAAACGCGTTCGAAAGCGTCCGCCCGCGCATGTACGCGAGGGGAGCTATCTCTATCGATCCTCTCTCCATAAGGCGGGTGTAGGTCTCAAGCCCCATCATCTCCTGCAACGCGTCGTACAAGGGGCGAAGATAGGGGTCGACCTTGGTCTGAAGGTCGCCCGGCAAAAAGCCCAACTTTTCGCCCGCTTCGACGGCGGGACGGGTGAGTATTATCTTTTCGACCTGCTTTTGCTTCATCGCCTGAACGGCAAGGCAGACGGCAAGGTAGGTCTTGCCCGTGCCCGCCGGTCCTATGCCGAACACAACGGAGTTGGAATTTATGGCGTCGACGTACTTGCGCTGTCCCACCGTTTTGCACTTGACGGGCTTCCCGCGCGAGGTTATGGCGACCGCGCCCGAGGAGAGCTTGGTTATGTCCTCAGCCTTGCCCTCTTTGGAAAGCTCTATGCAGTACGACACCCTGCCCTTGTCCACCGCCTCGCCCCTGTCGGCAAGGGCGATAAGGCTTGTAACGACCGAAGCCGCCTGCGCGACTTTTTCTTCGTTGCCGCTTATTATGACGTTCGCCCCCTCGACCCTCAGGTCGACGCCCAGCTCCCGCATAATGAGATTGAGATTTTCGTCGAAAACGCCCAACACTTTTTGCAGCTTGTCCGCGCTTACGGCGTTTATCTTCTTTACCGTATTTTCCATTCTTTATCCTTTACGTCAGATTTATACTTAACTTATGCAAAAGAAGAGTATCTATAACAATAACCACTCCGCCCTCGCACGGGCGCAGGCTGTGCGTGCGGGAAATTATCTTATCGCCCTCTATGTCCGCGGCGGCGTAAGCGCGTCTGATATTTTGCTCCCCGCCGTCGGGGGCGAAGTACTCGAACGTCGCCCGCCTTTCGACGGCGCACGCCCCAACGGCAATGCACGCCCTCTTATCCTCGCCCACAGCCTCTTCGGCTAAAATTAAGGGATCGCCCTTTTTTATGTTCTGTCCCGCTTCGACCGCCGCCGTGCCGCAGACGACCTTCACCCACGACACCGACCCGTCGCAGTCCGACACGAGGTCGCCCGATAAAAGGGAGTTCTGCGCGGAGGGCGAAGTGCGCACGTCAACGGTGAGCACGCTCCCCTTTTTGGAGATGTTGCAGAATGTTACGCCCGCAAGAGCCATTATCCTTGCCGAGGCGGAAGCGGTATCAAGATTCGAATAGAGACGCCACCGACCTCCGCCCTCTTCGTTGAGAGCCGATAAAACTTCTTCTTTGAGGTAAGCTCCGCTGCCCGTAACTTCGACCCTTAAAACCAGCTGTTGCGAAAGGGCGGCGACCGCGGCGAAAAGGATCGCCCCGACTATCAGCCCCGCCCTTAAAACTGCAAGGGAGAGAGCGCGCTTTACCGCGCTTTTTCTTTCGGTACGTATATTATAACACGGCTTTGCGAAAATTGCAAAAACTTTTTTGACGTGTTTGTCGTTTACGCCGAAGCAAAAGCGCGCCCCCTCTTTTTTGCAACAATAAACGGGCACGCCCGCCCTTTTGAGCTTTTTGAGCGCGCTCTCCGCCGTGCACACGACCGAAATTTTACACAGGTTTTTCAAATCCCGCCCCTCCGCCTTTGACTTCTTCTGTGTCTGCCGATATCTTTGCCGAACCGAATACTTTTGCGAACCTTAGCCCGAGGCTTGCGTATCGACTTCCCTTGCGAACCGAACACTTGTGCGAACCTTAGCCCGAGGCTTGCGTTTAACTTCCCTTGCCGTCCGCTCCGTCCGCCTTGTCGCGCGGGGAGCAGATCGCCGAGAGCACCTTTCCGCGTATTATGACGTCGCCCCCGAAGTACTCGTAGACGCAGAGATCTTCGCCGCCTATTTCGACCTTTCCCGAACCGCGCAGAAGCACGACGCGTTCGGGGGTAAATTCGGCGATCTCCTTAACGCCCGAGGCGTATGCGGCAAAGTTAAAGACTAGGGTGACAGCGGCGGACGTGTCCGCGCCGAGTTCGGAGAGTATCTGTTGGCTGAGTTTCATATATGAACGTATGCCGCGGCGGGCGGGTTTATGCGGGAGCGCGGGGAAATTTATTTTCGATAAGGGGAAATTTACGCGCGATAAATACATTTTGCGGCAAACCCGGACAAAATGCGCGCAAAAGGGCGGGCTACAATGGGTGCGGAGGTAAAAAAATGGCGAAAAACATTCTTGTAACGAGCATCAAGGGCGGCACGGGCGTTACGACCGTGTGCATAGGGTTGGGGCAGGCTCTCGCCGCCGCGGGGGAGCGCACGCTGATAGCCGACGGCGACAGCCTTTCGGGCGGGGCGATGATAACGGCGGGGCTGGGAAATATGCAGGTATACACCCTCGCCGACTACGAGCGCGCCGCCTGCCGCGCAAAGCAGACCCTTTTATCCCACCCCCGTATCCCCAACCTCTACTTTATGCCCTCGCTCGGAATGAAGAGCAGAGAGACGGCGATAAACGCCCTTTCAGAGATAGGCGGGCTGTTCGACTACATACTCCTCGACAAACTCGCTCCGGAGACGGCTGAGGGCGCGCTTATCGTCAGCGAACCCTACCTGCCCTCGGTGAAGTCCGCCGACGTGTGCCGCGCCGCCTTAAAGGACGAAGGCTTTGAAAAAGCGGGGCTGGTGATAAACAAGTCGTGCGGAGGACAGATTTTAAGCGGCGAAGTCCTCTCCCCCCAATCGATAGCCGAGGCGTTGAACTTGCCCCTTGCGGCGGTCATTCCCGAGGACTTCACGATAGCCGCGGGCAAATGGCGCAAGCCCACGCTCGAAGCCTTCCGCCTTGCCGCGCTCGGAATAACGGGCAGGGGCGGCGGCGTTTACGACTGCATTAAGAGCTACACGGGGCTGAACGGCGCGATCCGCCGCAAAATGAGGGCGAGCATATGAAAGCCGTGAGCAGTTTTCTCGCGCACGACAGAGAGGACATGACCGACTTCGAACGCGCGCTGTTTATTAAGGATTTAAAAAAATACGCCGACGAGTACTTCGAGACCGACGGCGACATATCGCTTGAAGTGACCCGCTCCGACGGCGGGTTCATAGTGTGCGCGGTGTTCTCGGCGCGCAGAATAAAGACGGTGAAAAGACCGCTGTAAAATGTGCGGGCGGCGCAAAATTGCGCCGCCCGCACTTCAAAAATCTTAATATATATTGAGTTTTTTAACCCGCAAGATATATCTGCACCACCGTGCGGCACTCGCCGTCGCCGGGGTAGGGAGCTTTTTCGCCCGCCGCCGTCATACAGCCGTCAGCGGGGGTAATGCCCACGCCGTGTATGCTCCTCCCGCTCGGCCAGAATATGCCCGCCACGGTAAGTTTTAACGCCTCGCCCGTGACAAAGGGGTAAGTCGACTGCATTATCCCCTTTCCGTAGGTCGCGGCAACGCCGTCTGTTTCGGAAAGGCAGACGTTGCGAAGAGTGGTAACGCCGTTGTCGACGAGCGCGCCTATCAACGCCTCCGACGCGCTTGCCGTGCCGTCGTCCGCCATTATATAGACCGACGCGTCCGCGGGGAACACGCCCTTTGAAAACTTCCCGCAGTTGTAGCGCGACGTCGCGCCCCCCTTATCGCGCGCGGTCATGGCGAGAAAGTCGCCCTCGCCGCGCGAAGAAGTGAACCTGCCGGCTATATCGCGCATTGCGTCGACGTATCCGCCGCCGTCGCCCCGCAGGTCTATTATGAGGTCTTTAAGCCCCTTTTCTTTGAACTTGTCGGCAAACAGCCCGAACTCGTCGGCGCACTTGCCGTAGAACTGCGCAAGCCTTATATACGCCGCACCGTCGGGGAGAAAGGAGAGCTGTGCCGAACTCTCTTCCAGAAGCTCGCCGCCGCGGTTGAAATCGGCTTCGTAGCGGGCGGAGTTGGTGAACATAACGGCGTAACTCGCCGTGTACTCCTCTTTGCATATGACCTTTTGGGAACCGTCGGAGAGTATGAGGGTGAACTCCTCGCCCGTCGCCCTCGCCCCGACGAAATCGGAGAAGGTGTTTGAGGAAGTGAACGCGATCTCGCTTCCCCCTACCTTTCCGCCCACGGCGTACAGTCCCTCGCAGATCCCCGCCCTGCGCGCCGACGAGCCGCCCGCAACGCGCGTTATAAGCCCGCTTCCGTCCTCCTGCGCGGCGTAGCTTATGCCCGTTCCCAGCTTTTTGCCCGCGTTGTCTTTCAGAACCTTTGCGTATTCTTCGGCGGTGTAAAAGGTACTGTATCTGTCGAGCTTTTCCACCATTTGATCTATCGTCAGCCCCGACATATTCCCGAGCGAATCGTAGTCACCGTCGCTTTTGTAATAGTTTTCGAGAATGGTAGTGCGAACCCAATTTTCGGTGACGCCGTCGACGGTGTAGTCGCAACCCGCAAAAATTACGGCGACCGCACAAAAAACTACCCCCAACGCAATTATTACAATTTTTTTCAACCCGTTCAAATCAAAATCCCTCGACTTAAAACCTTTCAACTTAAAACCTCTCAACTTAAAAAAAGCTCCCGAACACGGTTTGCGTTTATTTTGTTTGTCCTTAAAGCAAAGCCCTTTATTTCATTATGTAAAGGGTGTGCAACAGCGCAAACGTGACCGCCATGTCGAAGCGGCGAAGATCCAGCCCCGTCTGCCGCCAGATGGCGTTGAGCTTGTACATCAAAGTGTTTCTGTGCATATATAAAATGCGCGCGGTTTTGGAGACGTTCATGCCGTTTTCGAGGAACGCCAAAGCCGTCTTTACCATAACGCCGTCCTCGAACACCTTTGCGAGCGTCTTTATGTCGTAACCCGAAATTATCTTTTCCCTCTGCGATTTCGTAAGCTGACTTAAAACCTCTTCGAGGGGAAGAGGGTCTGCCGAGGGCACGGGCTTGCCCTGTCCTTTGAGCCTCGGCATATCGCTGTTAGACGAAAAATGTGCATATATATTGCTGTTTTTGCCGTTTTCGGTCTGCTTCATAAAAACACCTCGCTAAAATTATAGCAGATAAAACGCGCATTTGCAACAATTATTTACTATTTTGCTTTCAATTATGTTTCGTCCGCGCATTTTGCACATATTATATATATGGGGCGCAAACGCCGAAAAGGGCGCAAAAACCCCAAAAAATCAAATTGCCCCCACAGTATATGCTTTTCAACGACAAAAAAATAAAATAAATTAAGCGCGTATACTCTTGACAACAAAGCCTCGTTGTATTACAATATAACGTACAGAAACATAAGACATAATCAATAAATTCGGAGATAATCGAATATATGGAAAAAGACGGAATTACGCCCACCAAGTTTGCCGCGCTCATCACCTATATATCAGGCGCGCTCATGCTTATAGTGGGTTTTGTGTTGCCGTTCACCTCTTCGGTATTCCAGGGTGCGGCAATGGATTTCAGCAAGATGCCGCTGATGTCGCTTGCCGCGGCTTTCGCCTCGGTATTCGGCACCGGCAGCGGAGCGGGGATCTACTCCTGCCCCGTTTCGTTCTACGGCGCGCCGACTTTCGACGTAGGCGCGCTCCTCTTTCTTTTGCTTGCGCTGGCAACGGTCGTCTATCTCGTCATTCTCATTCCCGCCTGCATAGCAAACAGAAAAAATACGGGCATAGTCAAACTGATGGCGGTTGGCGAGATACTCGCCGTTGCCGTGCTCGGGGCTATGACGACGGTCAACTTCTATCGGGCGGCAGAGGGTTCGGAATGGAATTTTAGCGTGATATTCCCTTTCCTCTTTATAACCTTAATGCTCATGATACAGAGCTGTGTTTACAGAACCGACAAGCTCACGGGCGAAAGAACGCGCAAGTCGGGAGCCATGAAGATCGTGCTTGCGGTAATATCGCTCGTATCTTTCGCGTTCATACTCTTCCCGTATATCCTCATTCCCGCCCTTGCAGAGCCTCTTGCGGGGCTTGCTTCGGGAATGGGAATTTCCCCCGCCATGATAGGCAACGCAAACGGATTCGAGCTTGCCGACACGATATTTACGCTCGGCAATACGCTCACCTCGGTTTCGCTTCTTCCCATGCTGACGATGCTGAGCGGCGGAATTGCGTGCGCGCTCGTCATAATCAACTGTTTTCTGGACATCTTCGGACTCGGTAAAGACACCAACGGCTTTTTGCTCATCTGCAACGTAGTAAGATACGCGCTCGAATTTGTGGGGGCGGCTGTCGCGCTCATCATTGCGTTCGTGCTCAAATGGGTTCCCGGCATATTCATCTACGCGCTCATCGCCGTATCGTTCATACAGCTTATCATAAACATAGTGCGCCTTGCGGTGTACATGACAAAGCGCGCCCGCCTCAACAAGGAAAAGGCGGCAAAGAAGAAAAAGACCGAGGAAGCCGAACGCGCCGACGCGCTTGTGGGCACTTCGGCGGACTTCGGCGGCGATTCGTCCTTTGACGAACCCGTAGCCCAACCCGAAGCGGCGACGACCAAGACCGCGGCAACTGCCGAAACTGCGGCGGAGGGCGTTCCCGCTCCCGCAGAGAGCGCGCCCGCATACGTCGCCCCCGACCAGAGCGGCGTTACGGTAGAGACCAAAAACGTCGTCTACAACGTCAACACCATCTATCACGGTCCGACCGACAGCTTTATCAAAAAGCTGTCCAACGACGAAAAGGTGGAGTTTGCAAGGACCTTCCTCGAACGCAGTGCGGGCAACCTTACGGGTATCCCCGAATACGTCGTGGGCGGCAACAACACCCGCTTCTTCTCGTCGGTGTTCATCTACTTCGCGAGAGTGCGCGACCTTGTGAGCGACGGACTTATGAATAAGCTCTACGAAGAGGTCAACTTAATGGGCGAATGACCCTTATAAAAACGCATATCGGTTCGCATACGCTGCGAACCGATTTTTTTGTTTTTTTAAATATATGTTGAACTTTTCTGCCCTTCGGTCTGCCAAAAAGCCCGTTTGTAACGGTCTGAACGAACAGCTTTTAACGGCGGATATAGACGGTGAGTTCGCCCCTTTCGCCCGTATGCACGCCGTTCATGCTGACGGCGTTTATTATATACAGCCCCCTGCCGCTCTCGGCGAACACGGGCGGGCGGGGAGGATCGAGGTCTATTTTGCCCTCTATGGGCGAATAGACGGTGACGGCGATGCGGTCGGGGAGCAGTTCGCAGCTGAACTCGGCGAACCCGCTGTGGCGCACGGCGTTGGAGATAAGCTCGCACGAGACAAGGCGCGAGAAGAAAACCGAGTCGTCCGAAATGTTTTCGGAGCGCAAATACTCGACCAGCTGTTCGAGCTTCGCCGTCATACTTTTGAGGTTGTCGATTCTGAAACCTATCATCACCGCAGAGCTTCCTTCAACTTGTCGAAAATTCTCTTTTCCGCGCGGGAGACGAACATCTGGCTCACGCCCAAAATTTTGCCCACTTCCGCCTGCGACTTGCCCTCGGAAAAGCGGAGCGACAGCACTTTTTGTTCGACGGGCTCGAGCTTTTTTATCTCCTCTTTAAGGCTTTCGAAGTCCTCGAACTTCTCAAAGGAGTTGCCGCCGTCGGAAAGCACGTCGTAAAGCGATCCTTCCCCCCCATCCTCGGTGGAGTACTGCACGTCGAGGCTTACGGGCGCGGTGCTTTCGAGGGCTTCGATTATATCCTCTTCGGGGAGCTTTAATTTAGCCGCGAGTTTTTTTACCGTGGGGGCTTCGCCGTGGACTTTGGCGTATTCGTCGCACGCCTCTTTTACGCGCTGTTTTATGGCGTAAATTCTGCGCGGAAGCCTTACCGAACGCGAATAATCCCTGAAATAATTTTTTATTCCCCCCGTTATGGTGGGGGTTATGTAGGTGGTAAAGCGGTTGCCCAAAGAGGGATCGAACTTTTCGACCCCCGCTATGAGCGATTCCGAGGCGACCTGCAACAGGTCGTCGTACTCCACTCCCCTGCCCGAAAACTTTTTGGCGAGTATTTCGGCTATGTAAAAATAATTTTCGACGAGCTTGTTCCGAAGGGTTATATCCCCCGTGCGCGCGTATTCCGCAAACATAGCCGCCGCTTCGGCTTCGTTCATCATATCAGAGCGTAAGTGTGAGTTTTTCTATAATTCCGTTCCGCTGACCTATGTCGCAGGACGAGACGAGCGCAGAGATGAGCGCGAGCGAAAATTCGTTTTCGGTGGAGTGCGGTTCGCCGCCCTTGCCGCGCACTTCGAGCACGACTTTATCCCCGCCCGAAAAGACGAACTCCGCGCTCTCGAAACCGCAGTTTTTGAGTATGAGCGCGCTTTCGGTGGCGCATACCTTGAAGTCCTCGGCGGCGTCGAGGTCGGTATCGCGCATGGCGCACACCGCCCCCGCGACCAGCCTTAAAGCCGTTATGTACGCGCTGTCGGCAAGGTGAAATTTTACAAAGATATCCTTCATGAACGTATCTCCATAAGCGTGTTCAGAGCGCATATCTCAAAGAGTTTTTTAACGTTGGGGCGCACGTTTTCGAGGGCGACCTTATAGCCCTCGGCGTTGAGCTTTTTGTATATCTTTACAAAAGTTCCAAGCGTGGTGCTGTCGATAAAGGTGAGCGCGGCGCAGTCGAACAGAACGTCCTTTTTATCGTGCTCGTAGCACGCCGCGACCTGCGCGTAAAAATCCTCGCTCGTGGCGGCGTCGATTTCCCCCGAAAGGGAAAATTTAAGTTCTTTGTCCGCCGAAACAAGTTTGACCTGCTGCATAATTATCTCCTTTTCTATTATATAAACAGTTTGAAGCAGTTAAAAACACACAACTTTCATCTTATTCTAACCTTATTTAACGTTATTGTCAACGTCTGAGGTTGACAATAATTTATAATTATGCTAAAATTATTGCAAAAGAAATAACCTTTGGGGAGTACGATTTGGATTTTAACGAAGCCAATCTGATAGTAAAACATTCGCACCGCATATCCGAACTTGCAAAGCTGACGTCGAAAAACAACAATATCGACGCCTCTCTCTACGAAAAGTACGACGTTAAAAGAGGGCTTCGCGACAAGAACGGCAAGGGCGTTTTGTGCGGGCTGACCGAGATTTCGGAGGTGACGTCGTGGGAAGTAAAAGACGGCGTGCGCACTCCCATTCCCGGCGTTTTGTGCTACCGCGGCTACAACGTAAAGGACATTGTTAAAAATCTCGTCGGCGAAAACCGCTTCGGGTTCG
Organism: uncultured Clostridia bacterium; assembly: GCA_947629515.1. Lineage (GTDB taxonomy): Bacteria > Bacillota > Clostridia > Christensenellales > Borkfalkiaceae > Coproplasma. The sequence goes on along the minus strand of CANRDY010000015.1, from coordinate 16,971 downwards.
AGGAGACCTGCTTTTTGCTGCTCTTCGGCAAGCTCCCCACAATGGGCGAGCTTTCGGAATTTTCGGAAATGCTGGCGGAATTCCGCGTGCTTCCCCGCAACTTCGTGCGCGACGTTATAATGAAATCGCCCTCGAAAGATATGATGAATATGCTTGCGCGGTGCGTTTTGAACCTGTACAGTTACGATCCCGACCCCGACACCGTGTCGCTCCCCAACGTTTTAAGGCAGAGTCTTTCGCTCATTGCAGAGCTTCCCTTGATTGCCGCGTATTCCTACCGCGCCTATCGCTACTACAATTCGAGCGACGGTTCGCTTATAATACATAAGCCCGTTGCGGAGTACTCGCACGCGCAGAACATTTTGCACATTTTAAGGAAAGATTCCGCCTTTTCGGACCTCGAAGCAAAGGTTCTGGACGTGTGCCTTATTCTGCACGCCGATCACGGCGGCGGCAACGCCTCGACCTTTACCACCCACCTTGCGACCTCGACGGGAACGGATACCTATTCCTCGACGGCGGCTTCGCTCGGTTCTTTAAAAGGTCCCAAACACGGCGGCGCGAACATAAAAGTAATGCAGATGTTCGAGAACATAAGGGAGAACGTTCCCAACCCCACGCGGCAGAACCTGACGGAATATTTATACAAAATGCTGAATAAAAAAGCCTTCGACAGAACGGGGCTTATCTACGGAATGGGGCACGCCATTTACACCATTTCCGACCCGCGCGCCGAGGTGCTGGAAAAGTACGCCGCCATGCTCGCCGATGAAAAGGGACGGGGCGCGGAGCTGGAGCTTTACAACAACGTCGCCGAGATCGCCTCGAAGCTCATATGCGAGCAGAAGAATCTCGACAAGCCCGTCAACCCCAACGTCGACTTTTATTCGGGGTTTGTGTATTCGATGCTCAATCTGCCCGAAGCACTCTACACGCCGCTGTTTGCCATTGCGAGGATAGCGGGCTGGTCGGCGCACAGAATGGAAGAGATAGCGTGCGGCGGCAAGATAATCCGCCCCGCCTACGAGTGCGTTATCGACAGGCGCGAATACGTGCCCATGAAAGACAGAAAATGAGGGTAAAATGGAAGAAGCCCCGCGGCGGAGTTATGCTCCGCCGCGGGGCTTTTGCATAAAAACCCCTACCCTTCCTTTCTCGTCGGTTGTAAGGACAACAACCGCCTCGGGCATCGCACGCGCGTGCATATGCGCGCGCTCACCTCGTGCGGCAAAACAGCGGGTGTCCGCTGTTTTGAAAACTCCGCACTCGACCCTGTTTTTTCCACTATTCCCTCCCCTTCCGCTTCGGAGGGGGAGGGCGAGGGTAGGGGTGGCGGGAGCGAGCAAGAGGCAATGAACGAGCGGTTTTTTTGATTACTGTTTCAAAGTGCAAGCACAGACCACCTTGGGATTATCTCACTCAATCGAACCCGCTTCGCGGGCTTCTTATATCGTTCGAAATGACAGTGCCATAATGTGCTCCGATAATATTTAAAATAGCGGGCAAAGCCCGCATTATTTTTACCACAACTTTTTTGCGCAAGTAAAAAAATTTCACTTTTGCCGTAAGGCAAAAATTTCACTTGCACGCAGTGCAAATTTCACTTTTTGCGTTAGCAAAAAATTTCACTGCGGTGCCCGCCGCTTTATGTTGAACAGCCTACACGCACGTCTGCCCTCTCCGCCGTTAAGAAACCCGTCCGCGGTGACACGCCGCTCAGACGTTCGAGCAGAACTTTTCGGCGAGACCGCTTACGAAATACTTTTCGGCAAGATATTCGAGTATGCCGCCGCAACGTATGCGCATCTTGTACGAGACGAGCCTCTGCCGCTTAAAGCCGTATTTTTTGTTCAGCTGCTTGTCGCCGTACTTGCCGTCGCCGAGCACGGGACACCCGATAAACGCCATGTGCGCGCGGATCTGGTGAGTTCTGCCCGTGTGCAAAATTACTTCGACGAGCGCAAGCTCCCCGTCGCGCTTTAAGATGTGATACTCGGTTATGATTTCAAGCGCGCCTTGGCGCGGCGTTCCGAATACGTCCACCTCGGAACGCGTGGGATACTTCATAAGATATGCCTTTAAGGTGGCGGAGTCCGCCTTGAAATTATCCTTGCAGACGGCAAGATAGGTCTTGTCTATCTTGTGCTCTCTGAACGCGAGCAACAGCTCCTTTTTGGCTTCGGACGACTTCGCAAAGATGATAAGCCCCTCGGTGTTTCTGTCGAGGCGGTGCACTTCGGCAAGGTACTTGCGCCCCTCTTTAAGGGCGTTGAACAGCCCGTCGGTGTTCACGCCCGACAGCTTGTCGGCGACGAGCACGTTTTCGTCCTCGTAGACTATCTCATGGGTGGGCTGCGCGTCCTCTTTTTCGCTGAGATAGTAGCTCACCACGTCGCCCGCGCGCAACAGCACGTCGCCCGTCATGTGCACGCCGTTTACGCGTATGTCCTTCCGCCTTAAAACGCGGTGATAGATAAACCCCGCCTGCGGATAGTGCTCGTCGGTGAACTCCTGCAACATGCAATCTTTTTCAACTGTAAAACTCTTCATGCTCTTAATTATCCCGTGTTTATTTTTTGTCGGGGGGGGAAGTTCCCCCGCTTTTTTATGACTTATGTATTTTTTTGAACCGCAGAGTTCGGGTAACGTTCCCCCGAAAAACGGTTCACGCCAGAGAGGCGATAAACCCCACGGCGTACCCGCCCAAAAGGGCGGCGGCAAGCTGTAAAAGGACGCACTTTACCGAAAATTTAAGCCCCACTTCCTTTACCGAAGCCGAAAACGCCGAAACGCACGCGGGGCTCAACAGCACAAAGGTGCACACGGCGAGCGCGGCTGAAAGGCTCAAAGGCACGCCCTCGGGGCAGAGAAAGGAAATTGTTGCGGCTATGTTCTCCTTTGCTATGAACCCGCACAGCGCGGCGTAGGCTATGCGCCAATCGTCCACGCCCATGGGCTTGAAGAGGGGAAGCAACGCCCGCGAAATGAAGCACAGCATGCTTCTTTCGGCGGGGACGAATTCAAGCGTGAACGAGAAGTTCGCCAAAAACCACGAGAGAGTGCAAAAGAGCGTGACTATTCCAGCTACCTTAATTATAAACCCTTTGAGATAAAAACACAACTTTATTGAAGCGGTTAAAGGCGACGGAAAGCATATTGGCGCAACTTCGGTTATAAGCCCCTCTTCCCCGCTTTTTAATAGGGCAGAAAGGAGCGCGGCGACCGCTATGCCCGCAAAGTAAAACGCCGTTATTACGGGAAAGGGGTTTTCGAAAAAGGGCGAAAGAAAGGTCAAAAACACGGGCAGTTTAGCCCCGCACGGGATATATGGAAGAACGGCTACCGTGCGCCGTTGCGCCCCCACGGTGGAGCAGCCGCGGGTCGTGGCGATCGCCGCCGCGGTACAGCCGAACCCCGACACGAGCGAGAACGCCGTTCTGCCCGAAAGCCCCGCCTTTTCGAACAGCCCGTCGGTGCAAAAGGACAGCGCGGAGGTTATGCCGCTCTCGTCGAGCAAAATGAGAAATAGGTTCAAAATTATCAGCTGGGGCGCGAACGCCAGCACTCCTCCCGCGCCCCCGAAAACGCCGTCTTTTATAAAGGAGATAGCCGCGGGGTTTGTCATGTGCGCAGTTATCGCTCCGCTCAGCTTTACGCAGATGAGTTCTTCGGTGAGCGATTTGAGTAACGCCCCCGGCATCAGCGGGTGAAAGGTCAAAAAGAACGCGCAGGTAACCGAAGCAAAGAAAAATACCGTCGAAAAATACTTGTTGCAAAACAGCCTGTCCGCCGCCGAAAAGCCCTCTTCTCCCGCAAAATAACAGTCGGAAAGTTTTAAGGTTACGTCTCTTTGTATCTTTTGAAAGGGCGGCTCGGGGGAAGGATCGCAAAATTTGCCGCTTTGGCGAAAGGCTTTTATAAAGCCGTTCAACTCCCTCTTTGAACAGAGGACGGGAACGCCCAAAAAGCGGGAGAGTTTTGAGGCGTCGAGCCAGCCCTTGCGCGCCCTTAATGAGGGCAATTTTGTGATATATATCAACATTTTTTTGTTTTTGGCGAGGATCGCGCGGGTGTAGTTGAGACTGTTCGAAAGGGTTAAGCAGTCGACGACGTTGATTATCAGATCGGCGTTTTCGATCTCCCTTTTCGCGCTCTCCTCTTCCATGGAATAGGGCGAAAAGGAGTACGCGCCGGGCAGATCGACAAAGGTTATGCCGCCCCGCGTTTTGGTTGCGGGGGCGGTGGTTACGCCGTGGAAGTTGCCCGTGCGGAGCGAGCTCTTTGTGAGGTAGTTGAAAAGGGTGGTCTTGCCCGCGTTGGGGTTACCCGCAAGCGCCGCCCTCATGCCGACACCTCGATGCGCTCGGCTATTTTGCGGCGAACCGACACGCGCACGCTGCCGAACGACAACAGCACGCTGCCGTTGAAGAGCGAATATGCGAGAACGCGGAGCTTTACGCCCCTTTTAAGCCCCAGCGAATTGAGGCGAAGCAACGGCGCGCCCTCTAAAAGGAGCTTTTCGACCCTGCCCTCTTCGCCGATTTTCAAATCGTAAACGGTCATAGTATAAACTATGACCGCAAGAAGAGGTTTATGCGCTGTTGTTTCGACGCTGAATTAAATATTATCGGAGTATTTAAGACACTGTTATTCGCGCGCGGGCGTTGAAAACGCCCGCGCGCGAAAAGTGCCTTATATTGCTCTGATATTATTTGGAACGCACCCCCTCAGTCTGTTTCACAGACAGCTCCCCCTCACAAGTGAAGGGGAGCGAATGGGAAAAATTTATTTTTTCGAATGGGAGCGAATGTTTTTTCTTTTCCCCTCCCCCTTGGTAAGGGGGAGGAATTGAAGGTGGGGGTTGCAAGAACGAAGTAAATTGCCTGTACGAAGTGAGAAACTTTGTAGATGCGAGTTATGCAAGGAGCGTGCGCAAACGACGAAGGGAGCGTACAAAGACGTACGTGACCGAGGAGCGCGCAAACGCGACACCGCAGAACGAAGCATATACGAAGTTTGCGGGAGCAAAGCGCGGGCGCGTTTCAACGCGCCCGCGCTTTTTATTTCATTTTTTGGATAGTCAGCAGCACCTTCTCGCCGTTTACATTCTGCTCTTTGGCAAAATAGCCCGCGGGCGCGCCCTCTTTTATAAAGTCCGCAAGCACGTCGCCCGCAAACGCACCGCGCCGCAGGACCTTTGCCGCCGTGCCGTCAGCCTTGAAATAAACGCCTATTCTGTCGGTCACTTCGAAGCCCGCGTCCTTGCGCATGTTCTGTATCTTCGAAACAAGCTCGCGTTCAACGCCCTCTTCTATCAGCTCTTCCGAAAGCTCGGTATCGAGCGCGACCGTTATCCCGCCGTCCGCCGAGGAGACATATCCCCCCGCGCTCTCGGTGAATATCTGCAGATCGTCCTCGGTCAGTTCGACGTCGATATCTTCGATTTTGTAAACCCCGCCGTTTTTGACCTTTTCCACCACTTCCGCGCCGTTACAGCCCGCCAAAAACGCCGAAATTGCCCCCAACTTTTTGCCGTATTTGGGTCCGAGCGTCTTTAACTGCGGTTTGAGTTTGTAGGTTATGAACTTCTCGGCGTCGTCGGCGAAGCGCAACTTCTTCACGTTCAGCTCGTCGAGAATTATCGAGATCTCCTCGTCGGAAAGCTCGATGCCCTTGGGACACACGACCGCCATTTCGGCAAGGGGCTGGCGGTTCTTTATGTTGCCCGCGTTCCTTGCGGACCTGCCCAAAATGACAATTTTCAACACCTCGTCCATGCCCTCTTCGAGCGATTTGTCGATGTAACTCTCCCGCGCTTCGGGGAAGTCACAGAGGTGCACGCTGATCGGCTCTGAGGGGTAGAACGCGGGAACGAGGTTGCGGTATATCATCTCCGACATAAAGGGCGTGAAAGGCGCGGTTATTTTGGCAAGCGTTACGAGCACGTTATACAAAACGGTGTACGCCGCTTTTTTGTCCTCGGTCATTCGGCTTCCCCAATATCTCTCCCTGCCGCGGCGGATATACCAATTTGAAAGCACGTCGGCAAAGTCCTGCACGGCGCGCGCCGTCTCGCAGATCTCGTACCTTTGAAGTCCCTCGTCGACGGTCTTTATAAGCGTGTTGAGTTTGGAAAGTATCCACTTGTCCATGAGCGACAGCTTGCAGTCTTTCAGCTCGAAGTCGGAAGGATCGTATTTGTCTATTTCGGCGTAGAGCGTGAAGAAAGCGTAGGTGTTCCACAGCGTTCCCATGTACTTCCTCTGCGCCTCGGAGACGGCTTCCTCGTAGAAGCGCGAGGGCAGCCACGGCGCGCTTGCGGTGTAGAAATACCAGCGCACGGCGTCCGCGCCCTGCTTGTCGAGCACGCTCCACGGGTCGACGACGTTGCCCTTGTGCTTGGACATTTTTATGCCGTTTTTGTCGTTGACGTGCCCCAACACTATGCAGTTTTTGAAGGGCGCTTTGCCGAAGAGCACGGTGTTTATTACAAGGAGCGTGTAGAACCACCCGCGGGTCTGGTCGACGGCTTCGGAGATGAAGTCGGCGGGGAAGGTCCTTTCGAACAGTTCCTTGTTTTCAAAGGGGTAATGATACTGCGCAAAGGGCATCGATCCCGAATCGAACCAGCAGTCGATGACCTCGGGCGTGCGCTTCATTCTGCCGCCGCACTTGGGGCACTTGCAGGTGAGGGAGTCGAGGTACGGGCGGTGCAGTTCGACGTCCTTGCCTGTGTTGCACTTTGTCTTTAATTCCTCTTTACTGCCCATCACCTCTATCTCGCCGCAGTCGGGGCACACCCACACGGGCAGGGGCGTTCCCCAATATCTGTCGCGCGAAAGCCCCCAATCTATCACGTTTTCGAGGAAGTTCCCCATTCTGCCCTCTTTTATGTTGTCGGGCATCCAGTTTACCGAGCGGTTTGCGGCGATTATTTCGTCCTTTACCTTTGTAACGGCAATGAACCAACTCGACTTTGCGTAGTACAAAAGGGGCGTGTCGCAACGCCAGCAGTGTGGATAATCGTGTTCGAAAGGTATCACCTTAAACAGGTTCTTGCTCTCTTCGAGCAGTTCGAGCACAACTTTGTCGGCTTTTTTTGCGAAAAGCCCGTTGAGGCGGGGGAAACGTTCGTCGAAACAGCCCCGCTCGTTTATGAGCTGGACTACGGGCAGGTTATACCTCTTGCCCACCTTATAGTCGTCCTCGCCGAACGCGGGAGCGATGTGCACGACGCCCGTGCCGTCTGCCATGGTAACATAGTTGTCGCACACCACATAGTGCGCTTTAAGGGGCGCGGAGGCGGGAGAAATGCGCTTTATTTCGGAGGAAGTCTCCTTGAAAAGCGGCTCGTATTCAAGCCCTTCCCACTCCCTGCCGCTCTTTTTGGCTATGACTTCGTAGTCGGTAAAGAACCTGCCGACAAGGGCTTCGGCAAGAATGTAGTTCGCCCCGTCGGTCTTTATCTCGATATATTGCTCGTCGGGGTTCATGCAGAGGGCGACGTTCGAGGGCAACGTCCACGGCGTCGTCGTCCACGCGAGGATATAGCGGTTTTGGCTTCCCCTTACTTTGAACCTTGCGACGGCGGAGTTCTCCTTGACGAGCTTGTAGCCCTGCGCCACCTCGTGCGAGGAAAGCGCGGTGCCGCAACGGGGGCAGTAGGGAACTATCTTGTGCCCCTTGTACAAAAGCCCCTTTTTGTGCATCTCCTTTAACGCCCACCACTCCGACTCGATATATCTGTCGTCGTAGGTGACGTAAGGATCGTCCATGTCGACCCAATAGCCCACGCGTTCGCTCATCTCTTCCCACGCGCCCTTGTACTTCCACACAGACTGCTTACAGCTGTTGATGAACGGCTCTATGCCGTATTTTTCTATCTGCGGCTTGCCGTCAAGCCCGAGGCTTTTTTCGACTTCGAGTTCGACGGGCAGACCGTGCGTGTCCCACCCCGCCTTTCTGAGGACGTGAAAGCCCTTCATGGTCTTGTAGCGGGGAATGATGTCCTTCATGACCCTCGTTAAAATGTGTCCTATGTGGGGCTTGCCGTTGGCTGTGGGGGGACCGTCGTAAAAGGAAAATTCCTCTCCGCCCTCGCGCATATCCACGCTCTTTTCGAACACCTTGTTTTGCTTCCAGAACAAAGCGATCTTCTTTTCACGCTCCACAAAGTTCAGGGAAGTATCGACCTTTTCGTACATAAACACTCCTTTTTTTCAATTCCGACTGTAAAAAGTATTTGCGGCTGATTATTTTCTGCGGCTGATTGTTTTTTGCGAACCGTATTGACGCAAGCCGCGTTTAAAAAGACAAAACGCCGGGGTATTTGCCTCGGACGTAAAATAAAAACGCTTGTAAACCACCAAAACAAACCGACATTTGCCGCGCCGATAACGGTGCGCGTTCCGTGCCCCCTTACGCGGCGCAAGGGCTTTGGGGGAGCAGGCTGAAAGGGGATATGCGCTCCGCGCGGTTGCCTTGCTTTCACCTTTTCAAAGCTCTCTTTAAGCCGTGTGAACCGTGCGCACTTGTCCTTTGTTATAGCCTTTTGAGTTTAAGTTTTTATATATTATATTAAAGACAAACCAAAAAGTAAAGCGTTTTTGGCGGGATATTATCAAGAATGGGGGGAAATTACAAGGGGGAGAAATTGAAGGTGGGGGTTCACCCGCCAACGCGTTCTAATAATAACTGTCACCCTGAGCAAGCGAAGCGCGTCGAACGGGTCTATTCCGCAGTATTATTACAACCCCCCCCCTCCCTTGTGTTCCCTCCCCCTGTTCTTTCTTCCATTCCCTCCCCTTCCGTTTCGGAGGGGGAGGGCGAGGGTAGGGGTAGCGGGAGTGAGCAAAAGGCAATGAACGAGCGGTTTTTTTGGTTCGCGTTTCAAACGGCAAGAGCAGACCACCTTGGGATTCTCTCGGTCAATCCCGCGCCTACGGCGCGTGTCATATCCCTCGAAATGACAGTAGCCTTATGTTGCTCCGATAATATTTAAAATTGCGGCGGGGCGCGATTTGCAATCGCGCCCCGCCGCTTCCCGTTGAATAGCCTCTCCGCTCATATTACTTCCCCGCAGTTAAAACATTTGATTAAGCGGAACGCTTGTCCGAGATTTTCGTGAACCCCTCAATCGCTCCACTTATGCTTGTCGAGCACTCTGTCTTTCACATCGTCGTGAAAGGCAAAATACCTCTCGCGCAACTCCTCGGGCGTGAGGCACTCGCGCGCAAGCCCCATAAGCTCGGCAAGCTCTTCCTCGGTGAAGTCGGATACGCAAAACTCGCCGTCGAACGCCTGCGCTATTTTCATAAGATCCCAATTCGAAAACTCCATTGTCCTTTCCTTTCCCGCAAAAAATCTACTTGGTGGCGAGGAACGCCTTTATCTGCGGTATCATGGTTATCGCGTCGAACAACAGGTTGCAGCCGAACACTATTATGTGAAAGCGGTGCGTGTCGTGGTTGCCCGGGTCGTAAAGGAGCATGAACGCGACCACCACCTCTATAAGCCCCTTTATGAGGTAGTAAACGCAACGCTCGGAGTTGGCTATCCGCTTGAACGCATGGTTGAACGCGTGCGCGCCCTCGAAAAGCCCCAAAATTCCCCACACTATCGAGATAAAGGTTATAGCCGAGTCGTTCTCGGGCATAAAGTGCTGAACTATTATCATCGCCCCGAGCGCGGTGACTATAAGCGATGTCGCCGTTCGGTTGGTCTTGGTCTGTCTGTACTCGTGCTGGCAGAGGGCGACGACGAACCTTACAAAGCCTATCACCACCATCATGCCGCCCACTATGTAGGGCAGAAGCTCGGTTATTTTGTCGGTCATGGCTATGCAGAGCACGCCCACCGCAAAGTATATGACTGCGAACACGTATGTAACGACGTTCGCGGGCAGACGGGTTATTTTGGTTATGCGCGAGACGTTGGTCTCCGCCGAAAACTCCTCGATTATAAAGTCGCCGTAGCTCTGCGTGCGCTCCTCGCCGACCTCTTCCGCCTCGGCGTAGCCCGAGTACGAGAACACCTCTTCGTTGTCCTTGAACGAGGCTACCTTGCCGTCGGAACCGGGCGCGTAGCTCTTGTACGAATATTCCTCGTCGTCTTCCATAGATCCTTCCCCCCAACTCTTCGCCGAAACGGCAATTTTTTTGCCGTCGCCGAAAACGGTTTTTTGCCTTTTCGGGCAATTGTTTTGCCTTTTCGGGCAATTGTTTTCTCAATGAGAACCGCGTTGCACTTCGGCGCGATCCTTAAAAAAACGCGCTCTCCCCGACGGCAACAGCGTTTTTCGGAAGAGAGCAAACACTTTTCATCGCGCGTATAAAAATATTATAGCGCGTATGTTAAAAACTGTCAAACGTTTTGTTAAATAATTTCACATAGCAAGCGTTCCGTAAGCGTTCCGCTTAATCATGATTCTTAACGGCGTTGTGATAGTACAGCAAAGCGGCTGTTCAACATTAAGCGGCGGGCGGCATTTTTCCGCCCGCCGCATATTATCGGAGCAACTTAAGGCACTGTCATTTCGAACGCTATAAGAAGCCCGCGAAGCGGGTTCGATTAAGTGAGAGAATCCCCCCGTGGTCCGTGCTTGCACTTTGAAACGCGAACCCAAAAAACAATCATTTAATTAAACTTTCTTGCGCGATACTGCTGCAACCCCCCACCTTTAATTCCTCCCCCTTATAATTTCTCCGCCCATATTCCCTCCCCTTTTTCAAGGGGGAGGGGAGGGGAGGGGAGGGGTTAATTTATGCACAAGAAACGAACACACGATTATTCCAACGTAATAAAGCCCGATTAAGCGCAACGCCTGCAACTACATTGCGGGAGTCTTTCGGAAGTAATAAAAGGTGTCGTCCTCGCCGCACTCGCGCATGCCCGCGGCGATAAGGCAGTTTCTGCTCTTGAAATTTTGCTTAAAACACTTGGCGTTCACCGTGTCGCAGTCGAGCCTGAAAAAGGCGTAGTTCGCCGCGCCTTCCACCGCCTCGCGCGCGTATCCGTTGCCCTCGTACTCGGGTAAAAGCCTCACCCCCACTTCGCACTCGTGGCGGTAGCCGAAGTTGTGCAAAACGACCTCGCCTATCAGCTTTCCACCCAGATACAAGCCCATGGGGGCTTCGTCGCGAATGGTAAAATCACGGCGTATGCTCTCCAGAAAGTCGTCGGGGGTAGGATCGCCCCCGAACTCTTCCCGCCAATCGTAGCCCCAGAATTTGTTGCGCTCGGCGTCGATTTCCATGCGGTAAAGTTCTTCCTTGCTCTCCTTTGAAATTTCGCGTATTTCGAGCCGCTCCGTGCGGAAGGACGGCACGGCTTTCATCTTGTCGATGACGCGCAGGGGGGTGAGGTTGTACTTGTCCGCCCTGTCGACGGGGTTGTATTGAAGTTTGCTCTTCCTCAGCCCCGGGTCGCCCGCGTCGTCCTCGCGGTTTATATATTTCAGCCCCGCGCAAAACTCCCGCGCGAACGCCTGCGCCATCGCGGGATATATGCCCTCGAACTCGGTCAACGCCTTTTCGACGTGCACCTGCATGGTGTCGCCGCACACCTCGCCGATCGCCAGCGCGGCTATCTTGCCGTCTATCTCTATCGCCCCCGCTTTCAGCCCGAGGTCGTCCATGTACGGCAACAGGGCGTAAGCCCCCGTCATTTCCTCGTGGGCGATCGCGCTCTTTTTGGAGATCTGGCGGGCTTGATATTTATTGAAGAACTCTTTGATCTTTTCTGCGTCCGCGCCCGTCAGCCGCACGAACCTGTGCGCGGGATAGAGGCGCGAAAATTTGTTGACGTGGTTGCGTTGACCCGCGAATTTCTTGCCTGGGTAGTTGATGAAGTCCTCGGCGTTGTAGATATAATCGCGCCATTTCAAGCAGCTCTTTATGGTTAAGTCCGAACCGTATCTGTCGACCAGAGCGTACAGTCTGTGGCGGGGAACGTTGACCCAATGCAGACGCATTTTACGTTGCTTGCAGTAGTTTTCGACCTCTTCGACGGCGCGGGTCTCGGCGGCGGGGTCGTTCTTCGAAAGGGGATAGTGGAACCACAGACTGCCCCTATATTCCTCCGAAAAGACTATACAGTCGCCCGCCCGCGCGAATTTGAGACCGCGACCGACGTCCCACATGAGTTTGTACGCGCCCGAAAAGGACGACACGCGCAGATCGTTGCCCTCGAAGTACGGGCGCATGGCGATGATATCTGAAATTTCAAGCTCTTTGAAAGTCATAGTCTTTAAGTTTTTCCCGCGCCCGACCGCACAGCCGAACGCCGTTCAAATAATAAAAATTGCAATATATATTTGATTATAGCATATTTTACAAGTTATTGCAAGCGTTAGCCCTTTGCTGCCGCAAACGTTCCGTTTGATCATGTGTCTTAACGGCGTTGAGAATAGTACGGCAAAGCGGCTGTTCAACATTAAGCGGCGGGGGGGTGCCGAGCAACTCCCCCCGCCGCGGTGAAATTTTTTGCTTGCGCAAAAAGTTAAATTTTCGCTGCGCGAAAGTGAAATTTGCGGCGTTCCGCCGCAAGTGAAATTTTTTACCTGCGGTAAAAAGTTGTGGTGACGAGTATGCGGGCGTACACCCGCGAAAACTACCCCTACCCTACCCCTCCCCCTCCGCAAGCGGAAGGAGAGGGAATAAGGGAAAACAAACATAAATATAAAAACATTCGCTCCCCTTAGTTTACAAGAGGGAGCTGTCCGCGAACGCGGACTGAGGGGGTGTGTTTCAAATAATATCGGAGCACATTATGGCACTGTCATTTCGAGGGATATGAGACTTCACGCACAAAGTGCGTGAAGCGATTGACCGAGAGAATCCCCCCGTGGTCCGTGCTTGCTCTTTGAAACGCGAACCCACAAAGTAATTATAATGTGGAATAGATTTCTCCACTTCGCTAACGCTCCGCTCGAAATGACAGTTATTATGAAAACATCAGTTCGACAATTGTCAAACCGATGTTTCCATAACAGCATAATTTAATTAGACTTACATCTTGTTGAGTGATTTTACTCGCTACAATGTATAATAGTCTTGGACATCACTCAAACAGCGCAATCAACTGTAATGCCCGATGCGTTTTAACTGTTATAGTACGGCATTAAGCATTTTACTTTAATTCTTTCACAGCTACTTGGTTCACAACCAGCATTTTTTGAGCTCATGTTCACGACTCTTGTTTCAAAGTCAAACATTTTGAGCATAGGTTTTACGTATGCCATATTTACCTCCTATAGTTTTTATTATAATAATCTTCCAATTCTTGGATTGAAAGGTTATTAACATAATATAAATACTTTAATTCGGCAACTACACAATCCCTTTCTTTAACTATTGCTTCGTCTCCATATTCGCGTTTACGTGCCTGAGGACACGATGTACAAAATGTTTTATATTTGCAACCCGAACATTTATATCCGCTTGGCGCAACCGCTTCCTTAAATTTTTCAAATGTTAAACAGATATCATCAAAGTTATCATTTATTATACACCCCCTTTCACTACATTCTACACATGGTCCCATCATACCCAGATAATTTACATGAACAGCAAGATCACCTATCGAACATCTATATAACATACCGTCTCTGTAGTTATCTTCATCAATTCCATTCAATATCTCTTCGCCGCGCCGTTTTAACATTACTGCATTCACGCCGTATTTAATTTCGTTTATAACACCTTCCAACGGGTCAACCTCGTATGCCCTTGGTGCATTTGTACATTGTCTGTCCACAACCAATTCGTAGCTATATCTGAAATTTTCTGAAGAATATTTCTTTGAAATTTCTTCCATTCTTCTCAGACTTTTAACGTTTCCTTTCATCAATATGCCTTTTAACGCAAATCTTATTTTAGCTGATTGCAATAAACTTATTCCTTTAATAAAAAGGTCAAATCCATTCTTAATACCTGTAACTTTTTCATATTCTTCATTAGATGACCCATAGATTGAAATATCCACTAAGAGCGGAGGATATTCTTCAAATATTTTAATCCATTCTTCGGTTATTAAGGTTGCATTTGTTAATATCTCTACTAAAAAACCTTTCTTTTTTGCATAAAGATAAATATCTCTGAAATCAGACCTCGTAAAAGGATCGCCGCCGGAAAATGTCAGAAAAAGTATACCATTATCAAATAATATATCAATAATTTTAATTATGTCCGAATATGGTAATTCTCTTGCAGTTTTTCGATCATCTCCAACATAACAATGCACACATCTAAAATTGCATTTTGGAGTTATTTCAAATAGAGCCGAAACTTTTTTTCGGTCGTGAACCCAATCCAAATGCTTATCTTCAAGTGTAAATCTTTCTATTTTATTTAATATATCTTCAGTATACATTTTCGACGTACCCCATTTTGATTAAAAGTGAAATATATTCGATAACATCTGATTTTATGTCGTTTATGTTAATTCCCGAAATATCAAAAGATGTTATAACTTTTTTTACAACATCATCAAGTTTTGTCGGTTTTTCAATTGATTCCCAAATAACTTTTCCGACTTCGTTCAATGTTGGAATAGAGTGACTTTCATTATTATAATTGCATTTTATATCAACTAAATAATATAAAGAATGGATATTTCTTAATACAATATTATTATTTCTTTTAATTACGTCCATAAAAATACCCTGACAGAACTTACATAATTATTAAAACTTTATTTAAATCAAATCTATCAACACCTTTATTAATTGCCAAATAAGCCAAAACGGAAATGTTACAACCCTGAAAATGTAATATAAAACACTTCTCTTTTTTGTCTCACCACTAGTAGTTTTCCTACTATTCTTAGAGGTATTTAATTTAGCTATTGCGCCCGCATGGCCTAAATCTGCCGCCTTTCTATACCAGAATAACGCTTCTTCATAATTACGTTCTACACCTAAACCATTTTCATAATGTTGAGCCAATTTAAACTGCGGTTCTTTAAAGCCTTGCTCTGCGGCTTTTCTATACCAATACACCGCTTTATTATAATCTTGTTCAATGCCGTCACCTAAATCGTAACATATCGCAAGATTATGCTGCGCCGACGGATCACCCTGTTCAGCTGCTTTAGTGCACCAATATACAGCTTTCACAGGGTCTTTTTCGACACCTTCTCCCTTGCCATAACTTGCGGCTAATTTGAATTGCGCATCAGCATTCCCGTTTTGTGCTGCTTCCATTAAAAATTTCATCGCATCACTAGACATGTAATTTTCTCCTTTTGTACTTAAAAATTAAATTTAGTCAATAACAATAGACAATGATTTACAAAACATTGTCTAATCTGACTTAAAAGCATTATATCATAAACTTGCGACAATGTCTATATAAAAATTGTCATTTATCAAAAAATTTATGGGGTAAAGCTATTAATGTCGATTTCGAATGAATTTCAACAGCGATTTATAGAACTTGTCGATGAGCTTGACTTAAATAAACGCACGGACATTGCTAAATCTTTGGGGATTACCTATGCAACGTTTATTAAAATTTACAATTACGGCATTTTACCGAGCGTTCCTATTTTAATTCGAATTGCAGATTACTTTAACATTTCTATTGAATATCTCTTAGGAAATACCGACAATATTAGATTTGATAAAGCACCTTCTCGTTCAACTTTTCAAGCAAGATTGAATAATCTGATAAAAGAAAAGAGAATTTCTACTATATACGAACTGTCGCAAATCAGTCATATTCATAGAAATAACATTGCACAATGGATAAAAAAAGATTATATCCCAACTATCGACGATTTATTGATTTTAACAAACATATTTGATGTAACCATCGATTATATTCTGGGAAGAACAGATATCCAAACTTAAATTCAATTTTAAATTACTCACTGCAAAATAATAATCAACTGATATACATAAAAACAGTCCACACAAGGGTGGCTTCGATAGGGATTCTATGAATAAGCGGTTTGGCGGTTAGTCAGACCGCTTATTCTATTGCCCTTGTTACGCCGCGACATCCGCTTGCGCGAAGTCGGAAATCATTCCCACGCAGTTATAGATAATTTCCACAGTCTGTGTCCGTTTGCCGCCGTCAATCTTTTCTTTCTCGTGTACGATAACCTTTTCTATAAAGTCCCGCACGATTTCGGGCGTAAGCTCCGTGATCTCCGTGTACTTCCGCACAATGCGCATGAAGCGCGTCACGTTGTCGGATTGCTCCTTTGCTTTCATTAAGATTTCCTGCAATTCTCGGATACGCACGTTCAGCGTTTTCTGCTCTTCTTCATACTCCTGCGATAGCTTTCGGAAGCGTTCGTCGGAGAGGTTGCCGTTCACCTTGTCCTCATAGAGGTTTCGGATGATACGGTCAAGAGCCTGTACGCGCCGTTCGGCGTTCTCTTTCTCCTGCGCGGATGCCAAAAGTTTTCTTCTGCTTTCCTTATCGGTATTCCGCTTTAACAACGCCAAGAAGTCGCTTTCCCTGTCCGTAGCCATAGCGAATACCCGCTGTAAGTCTGCGAGAACGATTTTCTCTATGGCTTCTACCGTTATTTGATGGGATGTGCAGAGACTCTTTTTCTTCTTGCGGTAGGTCGAACAGTTGAAGTATTCCTTTTGCTTCATCGTCGTGCAACGGCAGAGATACATTTTCTTCCCGCAGTCGGCGCAGTACACAAGTCCCGAAAACACACTCATTTCTCCCATATCCGTGGGGCGGCGTTTCGCCGAGCGAATACGCTGAACCGTTTCATAAGTGTCATTGTCGATGATCGCTTCGTGCGTATTCTCGAACGTTACCCATTCTTCGGGCGGCAGGTCGAGCTTCTTCTTACTCTTATACGATTTTTTCCTCGTTCGGAAATTTACCGTATGACCGAGGTAGGCAGGATTAGAGAGAATTTTTACGATGCCGTTGGTACTCCAAATTTCCACAAAGTCGATGGGCATTGTTGTAGTAGGGAGTCCGTTCTTCCTTTTGTGAAGTA
>CANRDY010000014.1 GCA_947629515.1 uncultured Clostridia bacterium | reverse complement strand
CGCCCGCCCTGTCGCAGATCTCGCGTATGCGCCTGAAGTCTATCACCCTCGGGTACGCGCTTGCGCCGCAGATTATAACGCGGGGCTTACATTCGAGGGCGATTTTTTCCATTTCGTCGTAGTCGATAAGCTCGCTCTCCCGAGATACGCCGTAGGGCACGATGTTGAAGTACTTGCCCGATATGTTTACGGGCGAACCGTGGGAGAGATGACCCCCGTGCGCGAGGTTCATTCCCATGACCGTGTCGCCGGGGTTGCACGCCGCGAACAGTACCGCGAGGTTCGCGCTCGCTCCCGAATGGGGCTGGACGTTGCAGTATTCGCAGCCGAACAGCTCTTTAAGGCGATCCCTTGCAAGGTTTTCGGCAATATCCACAAAGCCGCAGCCGCCGTAGTAGCGGTGGGCGGGGTAGCCCTCGGCGTACTTGTTGGTGAGGTGACTGCCCGCCGCCGCAAGCACTGCGGGGGAGACGAAGTTTTCGCTCGCGATAAGCTCGATATTGTTCTGCTGGCGGTTGAGTTCGAGGCGGAGAGCCTCGGCTATCTCGGGATCGGTCTGCGCGATAAGGGAAATATCTATCATACTTTTCTCCGTTTTTATTGATTATAACATACTTTTTCGAATATAACAAGGATATCCCGCAATTTTTTCCCGAGAAATAATAAGCGTTCCGCTTAACCATGTGTCTTAACGGCGTTGCGGGTAGACGTGCGGAGAGGCTGTTCAACGGGGAGCGTTCCGCAAGCGTTCCGCTTGATCAAGTGTTTTAACGGCGTGAAAGCAAGACGTGCGGAGAGGCTGTTCAACGGGAAGCGTTCCGCTTGATCATGTATCTTAACGGCGTTGCGGATAGACGTGCGGAAAGGCTGTTCAACGGGGAGCGGCGGGCGCGGTGCAACGCGCCCGCCGCAATTTTAAATAATAACTGTCATTTCGACCGAAGCGAGCGAACGCGAGCGAAGTGGAGAAATCTATTCCGCAGTATAGCGAAGTGTTTATAGCGTGGCGGTTATTATTTTAGAATAGGGTACGCGTTTCAAAGAGCAAGCACAGACCACGGGGGGTCGAGTGCGGGGTTTCTCAAAACAGCGGACACCCGCTGTTTTGCCGCACGAGATGAGCTTGCGCATAGTGCAAGGCGCAAGCGGTGACCGAGCGCGGCGGTGTTCCTTACGCCGCGCGAGAACTCTCACTTAATCGCCCGCTTACGCGGGTCTCATATCCCTCGAAATGACAGTGGCTTATGTTGCTCCGATAATATTTGGAACACACCCCCTCAGTCCGCTTCGCGGACAGCTCCCCCTCACAAGTGAAGGGGAGCGAATATTTTTTCCCTCATTCCCTCCCCCTTGGTAAGGGGGAGGAATTGAAGGTGGGGGTTGCAATTACGAAGTTAGAAACTTCGTAGATGCGAGTTATGCAAGGAAAGCGAGGAAAACCCGTAGGAGTTTACTAAAAGATAAATGTCGTACCGAAGGCGTTAGCCTTACCGAGCAAAAGCGGAGCGCGACACAGCTTTATGTTGAACAGCCTATCCGCCGTATTACCTCTCCGCTGTTAAGACACATGGTCAAGCGGAACGCTTGCGGCGGGCGCGTTAAACCGCGCCCGCCGCTTGACTTATTGCGCTGACGGCTTTATAATATCCTTAAAAAATGCGAGGCTAAAATGGACAGACAAAAATTCTTAACGGAAATGCAGAAACGCACATATATAACGGCTAATTCCGAAATGCACCTTTACATGCACGAAGCGTCGCAACGCGCGTTGCGGTACACCTCGGAGATAAACGGCAAGTACCACGAACCCGAAAAATTACGCGCACTCTTCTCCGAACTTATCGGCAAAGAGCCCGACGAGACGTTCGGGCTGTTCCCGCCCTTTTCGACCGACTACGGGCTGAATATAACCGTAGGCAGGCGCGTGTTCATAAATTCGGGCTGTTGCTTTCAGGATCAGGGCGGAATAGAAATAGGCGACGACTGTCTGATAGGTCAGCAGGTGGTTATCGCCACATTGAACCACGACCCCGATCCTCAAAAACGGGGCAATATGTCGCCCGCGCCCGTAAAGATAGGCAACGGCGTTTGGATAGGCGCGCACGCGACCATTCTCCCCGGCGTGACGATAGGCGACGGCGCGATAATCGGCGCGGGGGCGGTCGTGACAAAGGACGTGCCGCCGATGACAATAGCCGCAGGCGTTCCCGCAAAAATAATCAAGACTATAGAATAAAAGCAATAAAAATCCGAGGGCGCGCGCCCTCGGATTTTTTTCTCAAAAATTTCTAAACTATTTCAAACTGTTTCTCAACTATTTCCCGACTGTTTCCAAAAAAATATCTTTCTTGATCCCACGCATTTTACAGGTTTTCGGACAGAAATTCTTTCATTTCGGTCGGGGTGGAATAGCCCAGCGTTTTGCTCTTCAACTCGCCGCCCGAAAATACGGCGACAAGGGGGATGCTCATCACGCCGTAGCGCGCCGCAAGCGGGAAAACCTCGTCGACGTTGACCTTTATAAACGCCGCCCTGTCCGAAAACTCTTCGGACAGTTTTTCCATTACGGGCGCGAGCATCTTGCACGGACCGCACCACGCGGCGTAAAAATCGCACACAACGGGCTTTTGCCCCTTTATAAGTTCGTCGAACCTGCTTTCGTCTGCTTCTTCAACCATAATTTTTTACTCCTTTTTTAAGTATGCGCACAAGTCGTTTATTTTAACCGCGACGGCTTCGCCCGTCGCCATTTTTTTGAGGCTTACAACGCCCGTGGCAAGCTCGTCTTCGCCTATGACCGCGACGTACTCCGCCCCAACTTTGTCGGCGTATTTCAATTGGGATTTGACCGATCGTTCCATGTGATCGAACTCCGCGGCAACGCCCGCCTGCCTCAATTCCCTTGCTATCGTGAACGCCGCAGAGCGCGAGCTTTCGTCCATTCCCGCAATATATATGCGTATTTTTGTGGGTTTGGGAATTTCCGCGCCCGTGTTCTCCATCAGCAGCATCAGTCTTTCGATCCCCGCCGCGAAGCCCGTCGCCGGCGTTTGCGGTCCGCCCAGCGAGCTTACAAGCCCGTCGTATCTCCCCCCGCCGCACACTGTGCCCTGCGCGCCGATCCGGTCGGAGACGAACTCGAACACCGTCCTCGTGTAATAGTCCAGCCCGCGCACTATGCGGGGGTTTACCGTAAACTCAACGCCCTGCGCTTTAAGAAGCTCCTTTACCCTTTCGAAGTGTCTTGCGCAGTCGGGGCAGAGGCTCTCGAGAATGGACGGCGCGCCCGCGTTGATCTTTTTGCACTCCTCTTCCTTGCAGTCGAGAAGGCGCAGAGGGTTGCTTTCGAATCGCGTGCGGCAGGTCTCGCACAGTTCGCCCAAACGGGGTTTGAAATACTCTTTGAGCTTTTTGTTGTATTCCGCCCTGCACTCGGGACAGCCTATCGAATTTATTTCGAGCCGCACCTGTTTTATTCCCAGCTCCTTCAAAAACTCCGAAGCCGCCAATATGACCTCGGCGTCGGTTTCGGGGGCGGCAGAGCCGAATACCTCTATGCCGAACTGGTGGAACTCGCGCAGTCTGCCCGACTGCGGTCTTTCGTACCTGAACGCGGGGGTTATATAAAAGGTCTTTACGGGCAGGGGGCTTGAAAACAGCCCGTTTTCGATGAACAGACGTACCGCGCCCGCCGTGCCCTCGGGCTTTAAGGTGACGCTTCTGCCCCCCTTGTCCTCGAAGGTGTACATCTCTTTGTTTACGACGTCCGTCGTTTCGCCCACGCCCCTTTGGAAGAGCTCGGTGTGTTCGAACGCGGGCGTGCGTATTTCGTCAAGGCAAAAGCGTTTTGCGACAGCGCGCGCCTTATCCTCGATATATTGCCATTTGTAGCTCTGCGAGGGCAGAACGTCTTTGGTCCCCTTGGGTATGTTTATCATTTACAGCCTCTTGTTTTTGTTTTCGAACGGTTTGCTTTTTTGACGTTTGAACCGCATATATGCGACCTTTGACCGCGCTGTATGTTCATTTCGAACCGCTGTTTTTGCGATCCTTTACAGCACGTATTTTTTGAGATCGCGGTTGCGGATTATGTTTTCGAGGTGTTCCTCGACGTACTTTGCGTTGACCTCTACGGTTATCACGGGGTAGTCGTTGCCGCCCGCGTTGAACGAGATGTCTTCGAGCAGATATTCCATAACGGTATGCAGTCTGCGCGCTCCGATATCCTCGCTCGTCTCGTTTATCTCCGCCGATATTTCGGCTATTTTTTCGATGGCGTCGGGGGTGAATTTAAGGTCTATGTTGTCCACCGAAAGGAGAGCCGCGTACTGCGAGGTGATGGCGTTCTGAGTGTTGGTTAGAATGTTGACGAAGTCCTCTTTTGTAAGGCTTTTGAGTTCTACCTGAATGGGGAATCTGCCCTGAAGCTCGGGAATGAGGTCCTCGATTTTTGAGACGTGGAACGCACCCGCGGCTATAAAGAGGATATAGTCGGTCTTTACGGGACCGTACTTTGTCATGACCGTACTGCCCTCTACGATGGGCAATATGTCGCGTTGAACGCCCTCGCGCGAGACGTCCGCGCCCGATTCGTTGCCCTTGCCCGCGATCTTGTCTATCTCGTCTATGAAGATAATTCCGTCGTTCTCGGCGCGGCGTATGCCCTCGGCCGTCACGGCGTCGCCGTCGATGAGCTTGTCCGCCTCTTCGGCAATTAAAAGCTGCTTTGCCTCGCGCACGGTGAGCTTGCGCTTTCTGCCCTTTTTGGGGAGCATGTCGCCGAAGATAGAGCCTATGTCTATCGAACCGCCGCCCGCCGAAGTAAGCTCCATGGTCTTGGGCGCGTCGAATACCTCTATCTCGATTACGGTGCCGTCGTACTTGCCCTCGTGGATTTCGTCGACCAGCCTTTGTTCGAACATTTCTTTGGGCGTTTCGCCCCTTTCGTCCTTTTTAATCTCGGCAAGCACTTTGGCTATTCTGCGCTCCGCGCTCGCCGTGGCGCGGAAGCTGACTTCCTGCGTCTTTTCCTCTTTTACGAGCCTTATGGCACATTCGGCAAGGTCGCGGACCATGGACTCGACGTCTCTGCCCACATAGCCCACTTCGGTGTATTTTGTGGCTTCGACTTTGATAAAGGGGGCTTTAACGAGCCGCGCCAGCCTGCGGGCTATTTCGGTCTTGCCCACGCCCGTAGGTCCTTTCATTATGATGTTCTTGGGGGTGATCTCCTCCTGAAGTTCGGGGGAAAGACGGCTTCTTCTGTAACGGTTGCGAAGGGCTATGGCAACAGCCTTTTTAGCCTCGCTCTGACCTATGATGTGCTTGTCCAGCTCGTGTACGATCTGTTTGGGTGTAAGTTCCATTTTTTACTCCTCCCCTTTAAGATATCTCTTCGCAGCGGATATTGTCGTTGGTGAAAACGCATATCTCGCTGGCTATTTTAAGCGATTTTTTGGCTATTTCCGCCGCGGAATAGTCAGTGTTCTGCAACAGAGCGCGCGCCGCCGCAAGGGCGTAATTGCCCCCGCTGCCTATCGCCGCTATGCCGTCGTCGGGTTCTATCACCTCGCCCGTGCCCGAAACTATGAGCATGGTCTGCGCGTCGGCGACTATCATCAAGGCTTCGAGCTTTCTTACAGCCTTGTCCGAACGCCACAGCTCGGCGAGTTCGACCGCCGAACGCATTAAATTCCCCGAAAATTTATTCAACATTCCCTCGAACTTTTCGCTCAAAGAGAACGCGTCGGAGACCGAACCCGCAAAGCCTAAAACGACTTTGCCGCCGTATATCCTTCTTACTTTCTGAGCGGAGTTTTTAAATATTACGCTCTCGCCCATGGTGACCTGACCGTCGCCCGCTATCGCGGTCGCGCCGTTCCTTTTTACGGCGCAAATGGTTGTTGCATGAAATTCCATAA
Organism: uncultured Clostridia bacterium; assembly: GCA_947629515.1. Classification (GTDB taxonomy): domain Bacteria; phylum Bacillota; class Clostridia; order Christensenellales; family Borkfalkiaceae; genus Coproplasma. The sequence goes on along the minus strand of CANRDY010000014.1, from coordinate 26,473 downwards.
CAGCTCCTTTTATAAAGAAAACTCAATACGTATTTAAATTTTGTCTGTATTTATGTATGTCGGAGATAGCCCTTTCGGCAAGGTAGGCGTACCTCTCCTTTTTGCCCCTTATCTCTCTGCCGGCGGGGGCGAGTATGCCGAAGTTGGCGTTCATCGGCTGAAAATTTTTGTTGGGCGAGGAGATATAAGCCGACAGCGCGCCCGACACCGTTGTCTTGGGCGGGACCTGCGCTTCGCCCCCGCGCAGTTTTTCGAGTATGTGATACGCCGCTAAAATGCCCGTTACCGCGCTCTCGGCATACCCCTCAACGCCCGTTATCTGCCCCGCAAAGAATATCTGGGGGTTCGTAAAGAGCGAAAAGTCGGAGCAAAGGCACTCGGGCGAGTTCAGAAAGGTGTTTCTGTGCATGACCCCGAGCCGCAGAAATTCGGCGTCTTTTAAGGCGGGGATCATCGAAAACACCCTCTTTTGTTCGCCCCACTTTAAGTTGGTCTGAAAGCCAACGAGGTTATACGCCGTGCCCTCGGCGTTCTCCTTTCTGAGTTGCAACACGGCGTAGTGCCGCTTGCCGTCGCCGTCCTTTAAGCCCACGGGCTTCAACATGGCGAAGCGCAGGCTGTCCTCCCCGCGCGCGGCGAGCACTTCCACGGGCATACAGCCCTCGAATATCTCGCCCTTTTCGAACTCGTGAAGATCCTGCCTTTCGGCGTTGACAAGCTCTTTTACAAAGTTTTTATACTCCTCTTCGGTGAGGGGGCAGTTGAGGTAGTCGTCGCCGCCCTTGCCGTATCTGTCGCCCGCAAAGCACTTCGAATAGTCTATGCTGTCGGCGGAGACGATGGGCGCGGACGCGTCGTAAAAGTGCAGGTTCCCCCCGCACAGCCGCGCTATGTTCTCCGAAAGCGCGTCGAGGGTCAAAGGTCCCGTGGCGACGACGCACCACTTGCGGGGCACTTTTTTTACCTCTTTGGTTATTATTTTGATGTTGCTCTCCCCGCGCAGTTTTTGGGTTATATACTCCGAAAACTTCTCCCTGTCGACGGCGAGCGCGCCGCCCGCGGGAACTTTTGCGTACTCCGCCGCTTCCATTGTGAGCGAACCGAGTATGCGCATTTCCTCTTTTAATAGCCCGCACGCGTTGGCGTAGGGATCGGACCCCTTTAAGGAGTTGGAACACACCAGCTCGCCGAAGTTAGCCGACTTGTGGGCGGGGGTGAATTTTTTTGGCTTTATATCGTACAGCGCGACCTTTTGACCGTGACGGGCGAGGGTGTAAGCCGCCTCCGCGCCCGCAAGCCCCGCGCCTATTACCTTAATCCTCATCGCCCTTCTCCTTGCGCGCGTATGTGCAATCCTTGGAAGAGCACTTAACGGCGTTAGCCTTTTTTACGAGGTATTTGCCGCATATGGGGCACTTTTCGCCCGTGGGGATATCCCAGCTCAAAAACTTGCAGTCGGGGTAGCCCGTACAGCCGAAGTATATCTTGCCAGATTTGGAGCGCATGCGCCGCATGGGCTTGCCGCACTCGGGGCATTTGCCGTCCGTCCTTTCGCCCTCTCTCACGTTGCCGTCGGGGGCGGTCTGCGGTCTCTTTTCGCCGCACTTGCCGCACTCGAGGTAGTTGCCGTACTTGCCGTGCTTTAAGATCATAAATCCCCCGCACACGCGGCATTTTTCCTCGGTTACTACCGCGTCTATGGGCAATATCGACGAACATTCGGGGTAGTTGGGGCAGGCGAGGAACTTGCCGTACTTGCCGCTCTTCACCGCCATATTCGCACCGCACTTGGGACAGCGCACTTCCGAAATTTCAGCCCCGCTCTCGCTGACTATGTTCGAGCACGCGGGATAGTTGGAGCAGGCGAGGTACTTGCCGTACTTGCCCTCCCTCCTTATCATCGGGTGACCGCACTTGGAGCAGGTTATGTCCGTCGGCTCGTCGCCGTCGGTCGAGGCGTTTTTGAGCTGTTCGGCGAACCTCGGGTAGAACCCCGCGATTATGGCGTGCCAATCGCACCCGCCGTCCTCGATCCTGTCGAGGTCCTCTTCCATTTTTGCCGTGAACCCCACGTCCATTATGTCCTTGAAGTAGCGCACGAGCATATCGGTTATCTTATATGCGACCTCGGTGGGAACCATATACTTGCCGTCCTTTGCAACGTATTTGCGCTTTGTGAGGACTGATATTATAGAGGCGTAGGTAGAAGGTCTGCCTATCCCCTTTTCTTCCATTGCCTTTACGAGCGAGGCGTCGGTGTACCTCAAAGGAGGGCGCGTGAACTTCTGCTCGGGCGTGAGCGCGCACAAACTAAGCCCGTCGCCCTCTTCGAGCGGGGGCAAGAGGTGCGAAAGTTCCTCTTCCTCGTCGCTCTGGCGGGCGTCTTGATACGCCGCGGTATAGCCCGCAAAGACCATAGCCTTTCCGCTTGCCTTAAAGGTGTAGCCCGCGCTCTCCGCCTCTATCTGCATGGAGTTGTACTGCGCCTCCGCCATTTGCGACGCGACGAACCTGTCGTACACGAGCTTGTATATGTTGTAGTGTTTTTTGTCTAAATTTGCCTTAACGCTCGCGGGGGTGACCGCAAGGTTTATGGGACGGATCGCCTCGTGTGCGTCCTGCGCGCCCTTTTTGGTGGCGTAGTAGTTGGGTCTTTCGGGCACGTACTGCTTGCCGTAGTTCTCCTCTATGAACGAGAGAGCCATAGCCTGCGCCTCTTTTGCGACCCTAACAGAGTCGGTTCTGATATATGTTATGAGCGCGATGTGGTCGCCGCCCACGTCCATGCCTTCGTAGAGGTGCTGGGCGACGAGCATTGTCTCGGGAGAGGACATTCCGAACTTGTTTGAAGCGTCCTGTTGAAGCGACGAGGTGGTGAAGGGAGCGGGCGCGTGTTGCTTTACTATGCCCTTTTTGACCTTGCTCACCGTGAACTTGCCCGCCTTGATTTTTGCGATAGCCTCGTCGGCAAGCTCCTTTGTTATGCTCGTTCCGCTCTTTTTGTACTGATAGGTCGCCTTGAAGGGCGAGAACTTCTTGCCCTCGTCCTGCAACGTGGCGCAGAGGTTCCAATACTCCTCGGGCGTGAACGCCGTTATCTCGCGCTCCCTGTCGACAATAAGCCTCAGCGCGACGGACTGCACTCTTCCCGCCGAAAGCCCGTTTTGTATGCGGTTATTCAAAAGGGGCGAGAGCTTGTAGCCCACAAGCCTGTCGAGCACGCGCCGCGCCTGCTGGGCGTCGACTAAGCTGTAATTTATTCTGCGCGGGTGTTTCAGCGCGTTCTGCACGGCGGCGGGCGAAATTTCGTTGAACTCTATGCGGTTCTCGCCGTCCTTATCCAGCCCCAAAACCGTCTGCAAATGCCAGCTTATCGCCTCGCCCTCGCGGTCGGGGTCGGTCGCAAGATATATCCTGTCCGCCCTCTTAGCCTCGGCGGCAAGCCGCTTTATGACCTCTTTTTTGGAGGGGGTTATTTCGTAGGTAGGTTCGAAGCCCGCCGTAATTTTTACGCCGAGCGACTTTTCGGGCAAGTCCCTCACGTGCCCGCCCGAAGCGTCGACGCGATATTTGCCTTTGAGATATTTTGAAATTGTCTTTGCCTTTGAGGGCGACTCAACTATAATGAGATCCATAATTTTCAGTCCGTAATTTTTTTGTTGGGTTTTTTATCGTTGCGCGCCTTTTTTGCGCGTTTGTTTTGTTTTTTGTTTTTTGTTTTTGTCGTGAACCGTTTTTGCGGCGAACCGTTCTTTTTTGGGGAACGGTATTTTTAACTTTTTTGTGAACCGTTCTTTTGTGGGAACGGTCGTTTTTGCCGTTTGGCTTACGCGCTATTTTACGGCGGCGTACCTGTTGCCGCCGAGGCGGACGGCGAGTTTTTTAATTTCCAAAGAGGAGAGCACGCTCACAAGCTCGTAGGGCTGCCTGTGCATAGCTTCGGCAAGCTCGGGCAAAAATATCTCGCCCCTTTCGGTGAGTATGGCGTACGCCCTTTCCTCGTCGCCGCTGAGCTCCCTTTCCTCTCTTTTTGTAAGCTCGAAGCCCAGCGCAGAGGCTATGTCCTCAGGGCTGTCGGCAAGGTACGCGCCCTGCTTTATGAGCGCGTTACAGCCCTCGCCCGACTTTACGCCTATGTTGTAGGGAAAGGCGAAAACCTCCCTTCCGTAGTCGCCCGCATAGCCCGCCGTAATGAGCGCGCCGCTCTTCTGACCCGCCGATACGACGAGCGCGCCCCGCGCCAGCCCGGCTATTATTCTGTTGCGGACGGGGAAGTAATAGGGTCTTGGCAGAACGCCCGTAAAGTACTCGGTTATTATAAGCCCGTCTTCGGCTATTCTCTCCAAAAGCCTTGCGCTCGACGAGGGATAGAATCTGTCCGCCCCGCTTGCGAGCACGGCGACCGCCTTGCCCTTTTTTAAGGCTTCCGAAAGCGCGGCGCTGTCCGCGCCGTCTGCCCCGCCCGAGACTATGGCGAACTCCTCCGAAAGCGCAGAGCAGAACTTTGCGCACTCCGCCAAGGCGTAGGGAAGGGTCTTTCTCGAACCGACCACGGCGAGCATGGGTTCTTTCAAAAGCTCTCTTCTGCCCCTTAAAAACAGCACGTGCGGCGGGGCGGGGATCTCCCTCAAAAGCGGGGGATAGTCCTTTGAAAAGAGGGTAACGCACTCTATGCCCGCCTCTTCAAGCCCCGAAAGGGTGCGGCTTCGGTACGAGGGATCGAAAAAGTTTTCCCTTATTTTATTATATACGCCGTCGCCGCCCTTTTTAATCATCTCCGTCCAGCCGTCTTTAAGCTCTCCGCTTTCGGTAAGAAGACAATTCCTTGCGGCGTAGGTAAGCTCCGTAAAGGAGCAAAGGCATATAAGATCCTGTTCTTTTTTGGTGTAATTCAAAATGCGTCGGTCTCCCCGAGGCGGTACGAAGCCGCTTCTAAAACGTGCTCGGGGGCGATCTCTTCCGAAAGGGATAAATCGGCTATCGTGCGCGCAACTTTTATTATGCGCGAGCGCGCCCGTGCCGAAAGACTCAAACTTTCGTAGGCGTTCCGAAGCACTTTTTCGCACTCGTACGAGAGGCGGCAGTACTCCTTTATCTGCCTTTCGCCCATGCCCGCGTTTATCATGCCCGCAGGCTCTTCGGAAAACCTTTCGCGCTGAATGGCGCGCGCCCTTTCGACGCGTTCCTTTACCTCCGCGCTCGTCTCGCCGTCGGGCGCGCCCGAGAGGTCCTCGTACCTTATCCCGTCCACCTCGACCTGCAGATCTATTCTGTCCAATAAAGGTCCCGATATCTTCGCCCTGTAATGCTTTATCTGCGACGGCGTGCACGTACAGCGGCGGAACGAAGAGCCGTAGTTGCCGCAGGGGCAGGGGTTCATGCTCGCGCACAGCATAAAGTCGGCGGGGAAGGTCACCGTGCCGCCCGCGCGGGCGACGGTTATCACCTTGTCCTCGAGGGGCTGGCGCAGACTTTCGAGCACGCTCCTCGGGTATTCGGGCAGTTCGTCTAAAAAGAGCACGCCCTTGTGCGCAAGCGAAATTTCGCCGGGGTGTATGCGCGTGTTGCCGCCCCCGCAGAGGGAGACCGCCGTCGCCGTGTGGTGGGGCGTTCTGAAAGGTCGCAGGGCGACTATCCCCTCTTTTGAAAGCTCGCCCGCCACCGAGTGTATCTCGGTGACTTCGAGAGCTTCTTCGAAAGTCAAATCGGGCATTACCGTGGGTATGCACCTTGCAAGCATGGTCTTGCCCGTGCCGGGCGGACCTATAAAGAGAATGTTGTGACCGCCCGCAACGGCTATTTCAAGCGCGCGCTTTGCCGTCTTCTGACCGCGCACAAACGAAAGATCGCACCCGTACGACATCGCGCTTTTAACGCTCGTATAGCTCTTGTGGCTCAGTTTTTCGAACTTCTCCGCCCCCGCTATCAAAAGGCACGCTTCCCTTAAAGACTTTAAGGCGTACACCTCGAGCCCCTCGATATAGCTCGCCTCGTTGGCGTTGGCGGCGGGGATTATAAAGCGCGTTCTGCCCTCTTTTTTTGCCGATATGAGCACGGGAAGTATGCCCGTGACGGGTCTGAGCGAGCCGTCGAGCGCGAGTTCGCCCAACAGCACAAAACCCTCGGGCGACGCGCCGAGCTGACCGCTCGCCCGAAGTATGGATACGGCTATCGCAAGGTCGTAGTCCGAACCCGTCTTTTTTATGTCGGCGGGGGCAAGGTTTACGGTTACCCTGTGCGAGGGGAAGTAAAACCCGCTGTTTTTAAGGGCGGAGCGCACGCGTTCCTTGCTCTCCTTTACGGCGGCGTCGGGCAAGCCCACGACGTCGAAAGTCACAAGCCCCTTGGATATATCGGTCTCGATTTCGACGGCAACGCCGTCAAGCCCGTGCAGGGCGTAACTCGAAACGGCAGAAAACATCTTTTCTCCTTTGCCGCCTTTTGCGGCTTAAAGCGGGCGCGAACCGAGGGGGCTTTTCGTAACGTTCCCCCCAACGCTTTTTGTAAACCTTCCCCCGAAAATCGGTTCGCCGCTGAACACATTGACGGTTCATAATCGAACGGCTCGACGGTTCAAACAAGAACGGCTTAGCGGTTCAAGATTGAACGCGCCGATTTGGGAGCGGCGACCCGCATATAAGCAAAGCTCCCGCGCGCAGCGAGAGCTTTTTTTAATTATATGTTTTCCTTTATCTTTGCCGCCTTGCCCGTAAGCCCGCGCAGGTAATAGAGCTTAGCCCTTCTGACCTTGCCGCGTTTTACCACGGTTATGCCCGTGATCTTGGGGGAATGTAAGGGGAAAGTTCTTTCAACGCCCACGCCGAAAGAAAGTCTCCTTACGGTAAAGCTCTCCCTTATGCCGCCGTGCTTTTTGGCGATGACTACGCCCTCGAAGTTCTGGACTCTTTCCTTTGAACCTTCGATTACCTTGAAGCCCACTTTTACCGTGTCGCCCACGCAGAATACGGGGACGGATTCCTTCATTCCTTCCTTTTCGATGGCTTCTACCAAACCTTTCATCTGACTTTACCTCACTTATTTCTTGGCGTTCGTGACCCGCTTTGGGGACAGAGGACCGTCCGAAGTCGGAATTTATATTAACAGATTAAAAAATAAAATGCAACTCTTTTTGGGGGTGTATCATAATTTTCACAAAAGTTTTTGCGGCGCAAGCGTTCCGCTTGCGAAGCATATGCGAAGTTTGCGGGAGCCAAAGGGGATTTTTATATATATATTATATAAATATGGTATACAAGCCCCCTCAACTGCCCACGTTCAAAAGCCGAAGTTCTTTATAAAAGTCCGCCTGTGCAGAGGGCACGGTCCTATTTGCTTCAACGCCTGTATGTGCGCCGCCGTGCCGTAGCCCTTGTTCGCCGCAAAGCCGTAGCCCGGGAACTCCAAATCGTATTCGGTCATGAGCCTGTCGCGGAATACCTTGGCGATTATCGAAGCCGCGCCTATCGTGTAGCTCTTTGCGTCGCCCTTTACGATGCTTTGATATGGGCAAGCGAACGAGAGCTTCATATTGCCGTCGCAGAGGGCGTAATCCGCCTTTACTTCAAGCCCCTCGACCGCCCTCTTCATGCACAGCTTTGTGGCTTCGAGTATGTTTATGCGGTCTATCTCTTCGGCTTCGACGCGGCAGATATTGTAAGCGACCGCGCGGGAAATTATCTCGCCGTACAGCTCTTCCCGCCTTTTGGGGGAAAGGCGTTTGCTGTCGTCCACGCCCTCTATTATGTCGTCATACGGCATGATGACCGCCGCGCACACCACGGGACCCGCAAGCGGACCTCTGCCCGCCTCGTCGGCGCCGCACACAAATTTACAGCCGCTTTCAATTAGCTGTCTTTCGTAGAAGAGTTTATCCATCGTAAGCTCCCCGAATTTCTTAAAAATTGCAATATATATTGATATTTTTGCCAAAAATCACAGCTCGATCCCGTTGAGATCGTCGGGGGAATCGAGGGTCATTTTGCCGAGTCTGCCCTTGCGGAAGTCGTCGATTATCGCCCTTGCTCCCCGCTCGTAGTCGAACTCGCCGCCCCTCAATATGAACCCTCTGCGGGCGCACGCCTTGTTGAGCATTTCGACGGGTTCGCCCCCCTCTATCCCGTAACGCTCTTTTAGCCTTTCGGGGTAAGTTATAAAGGTCTCGGCGAGGAATTCGAGGGCGAGTTCGCCGAAGTCGAGTATGTCGTCGTTCACGCTCCCCACGTATGCGAGGCGGGCGGCGTGTTTGCCGCTCAAAAACGAGGGCGGCATCGTGCCGGGGTTGTCCATTATGTCGAACGCCCCGCAGCTTATCCACTGCTTGCCGCGGGTCACTCCCGCCTTGTCGCCCGTCTCGGCGCGCTTTGCGCCCGCGAGCGCGTTTATCAACGCCGACTTGCCCGTGTTGGGCACTCCCGCCGCCATAAATCTGAACGTGCGCGTCTGCCCGCGGCTCAACGCCCGCTCCCGCTTTTCGGCGGTCAATTTTTCGATTGCCCCCGTAATATCCCTCTTCGAAGAGGGGTTATGGGAATTTATCTTAATAGCCGCCGCGCCCATATTTTTCATTCTGTCGAGAATGGCGTCGGCGCGCCCGTCGGCAAGATCGGCTTTGTTCAGAACGTATAAAACGGGCTTTGCGCCCGCAAGTTTTTTGAGTTCGGGGTTGAAAGAGGAGACGGGGCAACGCGCGTCGAGCACGATCATCACCCCGTCGGCAGAGGAAAGGCTGTCGCGCATGGAGCGCATTGCCCTTGACATATGCCCCGGAAACCACTGTATATTCAACTGTTTTCCCCCTTGGGAAGGTCGGGGCGGCGCGCCCTTGTCAGCTTGCGGCTCTCCCGTTCCCTCCACTCGTCTATTTTTTTGTGGTCGCCCGAAAGCAGAATCTCTGGCACGGCTTGCCCTTTGAACACGGCGGGGCGGGTGTACTGCGGATATTCAAGCCCGCCCGACGAGATGGACTCGTCCACGAGCGAACCCGCCGAAAGCACGCCCTCGACATACCGCGAAACGCAGTCGCACACCACCATTGCGGGCAGTTCCCCGCCCGTCAGCACATAGTCGCCTATCGAGATCTCCTCGTCGATGTACATATCTATAACGCGCCGGTCTATCCCCTCGTAGTGCCCGCACAGGAGGAGAATATTCCCCCTTTCCGAAAGGCGCACGGCGTCGCTCTGCGAAAAGAGCGAACCCTTGGGTGAGAGATATATCCTCAACGCCTCGTGCCCGGGATCGGCGTGCTCTATCGCCGAGGCGACGGGCTGGGGCGTCATGACCATTCCCGCGCCCCCTCCGAAGGGATAGTCGTCGCACTTCAAATGCTTGTCCTCGGAGAAGTCGCGTATGTTGACAATTTTTATATCGAGTTTTCCGCTCTCCCGCGCCCTGCCTATTATGCTGCTTTCAAGGGGGGCGAACATCTCGGGAAAGAGGGTGAGCACGGTTATCTTCACTTGAAACGCCCTCGGTTAAAAAACACTCGCAAAATGCCTTCGCTTAAAATGCCATTGCTTAAAAAGCCTTCGCTTAAAATGCCTTCACTAAAAAAAAGCCTTTGCCCTTTTATAAACGCCGTTTTAAGGTTCTTTTTTGTAACCAAACCCCAACGCCGTTAATTAAATCTGTTTGCCGTTCAGCCGTTCAGCCGCTTACTTCCATCGACACTTCGCCGAAGCGGACGGGGTCGACGGTTATGGACTTGTTTTGAATATCCACCGCGGTTATAACGCCGTCGGCGGCGGCAAAACACAGCCCCGACGAAAGGTAGAAAACGTCGGTCTTTGCGGGGGAAACCGAGGTTACTTCGCCGAATACAGAGCCGTCCAAGCTCGTGACCTTACACCCGACGAGGTCGGCTATGTAGTACCTTCCCTCGGGCAGAGCGGGGCAGTCGGAGCGGAGAGCTTCAAGCTCCTTGCCCCTGAGGGCTTCGGCGGCGTTGCGGTCGGCTATCCCGCCGAGGACCATAAACGCCGTGTCGCCCGAACCGCGGACGTTCATAACGCGGTATGGCGTATCGCCCACAAATACCTTTTTAACGCCTTTAAGGGCGTCCGCGCCGTCGAGACGGACTTTGACCTTGATCTCTCCGCGGATGCCCTGAGGCTTCAATACGGTGGCTACCGTAAGTTTTTCCATTTTTTATTTCTCTTTTATTTCCACGGTGTAACGCTTTTCGCCGCGGGACGTCGATGCGTTGACGAGCGTGCGCAACGCCTTTGCTATTTTGCCCTGCTTGCCGATTACCTTGCCCATATCGTCGGGTTCGAGAAGAACGGTCACCTCTATAACGGTGTCCTTTTCTTCCACACGGTATTCGGCTTCGTGCTCGGCAAAGCGACCGACAACGTATTTTATAAGTTCGAGTTCCATACTGTCTCCTCAAATAAGGTTTAAGGGGGAATATCCGCGGGGGAATTTACTATTAAACGTTCGCCCCATGCCTTAAATCAGTCCTTTTTCTTCTTTTTGTCGTTGGTCTTGGGCGCGGAGAGCTTTTTGGGCTGTTCCATGACGCCCGCCTTTACGAGGTAGCTTTTGACCGTCTCGGTGGGCTGAACGCCCTTTTTGAGCCATTCCTTTGCCTTGTCCGCGTCGATCTTGATTTCGGCGGGTTCTTTGAGGGGATCGACGTAGCCTACGCTGTCGATATACTCGCCCGACTGTGCTTTTCTCGAATCGGTCACAACGATGCGGTAGAAGGGCGTCTTTTTGTCGCCCATTCTGGTAAGTCTCATTTTTACTGCCATTTTTTTATATACTCCTGTAAATAGATTTTTGGGTGAAAAAGTGTTTTTTTATGGTTATTATTTGAAATGGGTGTCGGTTTCAAAGAGCAAGCACGGACCACGGGGGGATTATCTCGCTCAATCGAAGACGTTTCACGTCTTCTCAATCGGCTCGAAATGACAGTGCCTTATGTTGCTCCGATATTATTTGAAAGTCCTACCCACACCCTACCCTTTCTCGGCGGTTGTAAGGGCAACAACCGCCTCGGGCACCGTTCGCGCGTGCATTTGCGCGAACTCATCTCGTGCGGCAAAACAGCGCACTGTGCTGTTTTGAGAAGTCCGCACTCGACCCTCCAAATGGAAGGGGAGGGAATGGGGAGTTTAGGGTGCTCGGTTGCCCTTGCCTGAACGAAGTTAGAAACTTCGGAGATGCGAGTTATGCAAGGAGCGTGCGCAAACGACGAAGGGAGCGTACAAAGAAGTACGTGACCAAGGAGTGCGTAAGCGCGACACCGCAGAACGACGCATATACGAAGTTTAACGGCAGCCTAAAAGAATTTGCGCTTGCCCGCCTTCAACTGCCTCATCATAACCTTAGTCTGTTCAAACTGCTTTAAAAGCTGGTTTATCTCTTGCACGGTCGTGCCCGAACCCGCGGCTATGCGCTTTTTGCGCGAGGCGTTTATGATGGAAGGATCGACCCTTTCGCGGCGGGTCATCGAAAGTATTATCGCCTTTGTGCGCTCTATTCTGCGTTCGTCGATGTCCTCGGGGCGAACCTTTCCGCTCACTCCGCCCGGCATCATCGAGAGCAACGCCTGCGCCCCGCCCATCTTCTTCATGCTCTCGAACTGCTCCAGAAAGTCCTCTAAGGTGAAGGTGTTTTCGAGCAGTTTTTTCTGCATGACCTTTGCCTGTTCCTCGGTAACGGCTTCCTGCGCCTTTTCGATAAGCGTCAAAACGTCGCCCATTCCGAGTATTCTCGAAGCCATGCGGTCGGGATAGAACGGTTCCAAATCTCCGAGCTTTTCGCCCACGCCTATGAACTTTATGGGCTTGCCCGTAACCGCCTTTATCGAAAGGCACGCGCCGCCACGGGTGTCGCCGTCGAGCTTTGTTAAAATCACGCCCGTAACTTCGAGCCTTTCGTTAAAGGTCTTGGCGACGTTCACCGCAACCTGTCCCATCATGCTGTCGACGGTTAAGAGAATTTCGGTAACGTCCACGGCGGACTTTATCTCTTCGAGTTCCCGCATGAGCGGCTCGTCTATTTCAAGCCTGCCCGCGGTGTCGATTATCACCGTGTCGAAGCCCATTTTACGGGCGTACTCCACGCTCTCCTTTGCCGTTTTTACGGGGTTCTGCGTGCCCCTTTCGAACACCTCGGCCCCCGCGTTCGCCCCCACTACTTTGAGCTGGTTTATGGCGGCGGGGCGGTATACGTCGCCCGCTACCAAAAGGGGCTTTTTGCCGTTCTTTTTAAGGTGCACGGCGAGCTTGCCGCACAGCGTCGTCTTGCCCGCGCCCTGCAAGCCGCACATCATGATTACGGTCGGCGGCTTGGGCGAGACGTTGAGCTTTTGGTTCGAAGAGCCCATCAGGGCTATCAGCTCGTCGTTTACTATCTTTATGACCTGCTGGGCGGGGTTGAGGGATTTTAATATCTCCTGCCCCACCGCCTTTTCGGACACCTCGGCACAGAACTGCTTTGCCACCTGCACGTTGACGTCCGCCTCCAAAAGCGCGACCCGCACTTCGCGCATCGCGCCCTTTATTTCAAGCTCGGTAAGCCTGCCGCGCTTTGTAAGTTTGGAAAATATATGGTTCAACCTCTCGGAAAGAGAGCCGAATATTGCCATTTGAACCCCCTTTGAACAGCCCGCCGCACGGCGCGACCGTTCGTGTTTATTGCATAGCGGTAAGACCGCTTCCACGGCGTTTGCGGTTGGTTCCGCCTTTGATTTTGTTGCGACCGCGCCCGTGTCGACCGCAACGCGCTTTTGTTATTTTTAACTGTGTTTTGATCAGCGGCGTTTTGATTGACCGCGGTTTATTAACGGCGTTTATTAACGGCGTTTTGATCAACGGCGTTGCCGACTTTCAGTCGTCCTCTTGCGGCGTTCCGAGTGCGGAGGGCTTTGGCGAAAGTTCCCTTGCGGCTTCGGCGGAGTAGTCCCTGCCGAGGATATCTTCAAGCTCGCCGATCTCACCCGCAAGAGCGGGGTGCGACAGGATAAAACGCTTTGCCCAGCGCGAGGCGTCGGCAAGCCTTAAACTTGTTTCAAGCTCTTCTTTTTGGCTCTTCTCAAAGAACCCGAGCTTTTTTTCGAAGCCGCAGAGCCGCTTTTTGCACTCGGCGACGCACTCCGAAACCGCCTGCCGCGAAACGCCCTTTTCTTCGGCTATCTCCGACACGGTAAGGTCCTTGTTGAAATACATGTCCGAAAGCTCCCTTTGAGTGCCCGTCAACAGCCCGCCGTAGAGATCCCAGAGCCGCAAATATTCTATCCTGTTCATACGCGTAAAGTTAAATTACTTGACAAGTTTACACTATTTTCTTCCGTTTGTCAAGCGGTTGCACTTGACTTTTGATATTTTTGAAATTTATTTTCCACATTTTGTTTATTTTGTAACAAAAATCGGGGGCGGGGCGGAGCGAAAGTTTTTATTTGACATACCCAAAAGAATGTGCTAAACTTTAATCACGTGAAGCGAAAGACGCTTTATCGGGGGAATGTGAATTATGTGCAAAGATATCGGCGGCGTTCTCTATGATACCGCAACGTCCGTAATCGACAAAAAATTCACCTATGGTGCGCCCGGCGATCCCTACGGCTATGAAGAGACTTTATATATAACGAACGACGGCAGATATTTTATTTACACCTACGGCGGAGCTAATTCGAGATATCCCGAGGAGAACATTGTTCCCATAGCTCGGGAAAACGTAAAACAGTGGATACTCTCTCACTGATTTTCGGCTATAATTGTAATTTTTTTCGGTTTTTGCGGCGGGGCGCGATGTTAATCGCGCCCCGCCGCTTTACGTTGAACAGCCTATATGTCCGTTTTACTTCCCCGCCGTTAAGAATCATGCTCAAGCGGAACGCTTGTGTTCGGGTCGCCCGTCGGAGAATCACTACTCGAATTTTCGCCCGTGGTTGAATCAGTGGTTGAATTATCTGCGCCGTCGCCTTTGCCGAAGAGCACTTTCAAAAGCACGGGGGTAAGTATCGAAGAGACGAGTATCAACAGCACGGTCATTATCATAAAGTCGCCCGAGAGGGCGTTCGCGCCGAGGCTGTCGCTCGTCACGGCGGCGGTTACGATAAGCGCGACTTCGCCCCTCGCCATCATGCCCACGCCGCCCGCGGCACATTCGCGCCATTTATAGCCGAACGCTCTGAACACCCCTCCGCAGCCTATCACCTTTCCGATAAGCCCCACAAGCACGGCGAGGAACGCAAAGAGCAGTATGCCGGGGTTCAGCCCCTCGAAACTTATCGAGGATATGCCTATGTTTGCAAAGAACACGGGGGCGAACACGGTGTACGTTGATACTTCGACCTTGCTGTCGGCGTATTGACTTGCGCGGTGGGCGGTCGAGAGCACAACGCCCGCAAGGAACGCGCCCGTTATGTCGGCAACGCCGAAGATCTCCTCGGCTATCCAGCTGTACGCAAAGCACACGGCGAGCGAAAAAATGGGCACGCGGTGGGTGGTCGCCCTCTTCTTTTCGAGCCACTTGAACGCCTTTGAGATGAAGAACCCCGCGCCGATCGCAAACACGAAAAAGAGCACTATCATAATTATAGTACCGTAGATAGTCGCCTTGAACTGTTCGAACGCGTTGAGCGAAGGATCGACCTGCCCCGAACGCGCAACGCCCGTAACTATCGAAAGGAGCACGATTCCTATTACGTCGTCTATTATGGCGGCGGAGACTATGGTCGTACCGAGGCGGGTGTTGACCTTTCCGAGCTCCTTTAACACCGAAACGGTTATGGCAACGCTCGTCGCCGTGAGAATGGTTCCCACAAATATGCTCTTATATATGCGCGAAGCGTCCGAAAAGCCCAAGCCTATGTCCATTCCCCCGCTTCCGAAGGGCATGGAGACGGCAAACCCCAGCGCAAGCGGCAGAGCGACGCCCGCAAAGGCGCACAGCACGGCGGCAAGCCCCGTCTTTTTGAGTTCTTCGGGGTTGGTCTCGAGCCCCGTGGAGAACATAAGAAGAAGCACGCCTATCTTCGAAAAGATGTCCAGCCCGTTGGCGGTGTAGCCGTCGGACTCGGGCACGAGGAAGAGCGCGGTATACCCCTCGCTCCCGTGCTTGCCGATGAGGGCAAAGCCGCAGAAGTCGCCGAAGATCGCGGGTCCAACGAGTATGCCCGCTATTATAAAGCCGAGCACCTGCGGAAGCCCTAACTTGCGGAAGAGCAGTCCCAAAAGTTTTGTGGATAGCAAAATGATCGCCAGCACCGCGACGAAGCCTATCGCCGAATTACCTTCAAACATATCTTTTCACCTTTTGCACACAAAAATTATAGTACCTTGCGCGCATATTTACAAACAAATTTCGGGCAAACTTTTTTTATTTTTGTATTGTAACTTAAAAACAATTTCAAAAAATTTTTAACTTTTTTAAAAAAACTATTGACAACTCTTTTTTAAGTGATATAATGTAATTGAAAAGAGAAAAGAACTCACAAAAAATGTGCGGTACCAACATTTGAGTGAGAGCCGTCTCTATATGATAAGGGAACTTGGAAGGAGGTTGAGCTTATGAAAAGGCTTTACGCACCCGCCAAGAAAGAACAAGGAAGGTAAACTCCGATGTACAGTACCTTTAAGGGGAACTGATTCAAGGGCACGGAATGAACGGCGGTCAAGCCGAGACCGCATGGTTTTGATAACCGAACAGCTTTTAAGCTCCGCGCTGAGGAAGTCCCCGGAAATCAAAACTTAATAATTTAATATATATTTGGCCCCGTGCGGTTGCGCGGGGCTTTTGTGTTGCTGCCGCCACTCCCGTTAAACTTCGTACAGCTCCCGAAAAGCCCGAATAAGCGGCGCAATACTGTGTTGAACATCGCTCCGCCTTGTTCGTGTACTTCATTGTACACTCGCTGCGGTCGTCGCTCGTTCGCCTTGTCTTGCTTGCTTCTTCGACCTTTCTCACTTCGTAATTGCAATTTACTTCGTTCAAGCACTTCCAAATATTATCGGAGCGACATATGGCACTGTCATTTCGAACGCTATGAGACCCGCGCATAATTGCGCGGGCGATTAAGTGAGATAATCCCCCCGTGGTCTGTGCTTGCACTTTGAAACCACCCCCCACTATTTTGAAATAATTACTCCGCTATACTGCGGAATAGACCCGTTCGACGCGCTTCGCTTGCTCAGGGTGACAGTTATTATTAGAACGCACCCCCTCAGTCTGCTATCGCAGACAGCTCCCCCTCGTTTGCAACGAAGGGGAGCGAATGTTTTTATATTTATGTTTGTTTTCCCCAATTCCCTCCCTTTCCGCTTGCGGAGGGGGAGGGGAGGGTAGGGGTAGTTTTCGCGGGTATACGCCCGCCGCACGCTTTTTACCATAACTTTTGCCGTTAGGCAAAAATTTCACTTGCGGCGGAACGCCGCAAATTTCACTTTCGCGTAGCGAAAATTTAACTTTTTGCGACAGCAAAAAATTTCACCGCGCCCCGCCGCTTCCCGTTGAACGCTTACCCCTTCACTCGCGAGGGTCGAACCCCGGCTCACTCCTCTTCGGTCTCGCCCAAACGTTCAAGCTCTTCTATCGCGGCGGGATTGAGCTCCTTTGCGGCGAGCCTTATCCACTTTATACCCTCGTCGTAGTTTTGCTCCGTGCCCGTGCCGTCCAGATAGCACCGCCCCAGCTCGAGGCACGCGTCGGGGTCGCCCGCTTCCGCCGCCACCGAAAACCAATAGAACGCGTCTTCTTCGTTGCGTTGCGTGCCGTCGCCCTCTTTTAAGCACTTCGCGGCAAAGTACTGCCCGCGGGTATCGCCCTTCTCCGCCGCTCTTATATAATGTGCGAACGCCATTGCATGGTCGCTTTTTACGCCGTTTCCGAAGTAACAGCACTTGCCGAGAGCGGTATAAGCCGATGGTTCGCCGCACTGCGCCCCCTCTTCGTAGAGGGAGAACGCCCGCTTTTCGTCTGCTTCCACCCCGTCGCCGAAGTAGTACCTGTCGCCGAGCGCGACCAACGCGCGCCCGTCTCCGCTCTCCGCCGCGCGCTTGCACAGCCCGAACGATTTTCCCGCGTCCCGCACGCCGTCAAGCCCCCACAAAAGACTGTGGGCAAGAGCCAGAAGCTCCGTAACGTCGCCCGCCTCCGTAGCTTTCTTTATCCTCTCTTCCATATCCCTGTAAAATTCGTCGAAAGGATCGCCCGCACGGTCGCCCGCGTTCGGACTGCAAACACCGTCTGTAACTTCTCCGTCTGCGTTGTTTGAAGGATCGCGATCTTTTGGTTCAGCCATAGTATGCCCCCTTTATTCTATTCCCTCAAGCTCGTCGAGCGTGAGGTTATATGCGGGAATGAATTTCTCGAAGAAGTAATTTACCTCGGGCATATTGCGCGAGAGCAGGTCTGCGCGTATCGACTTTTCGGCTTTGACGAACTCGCTGTTGCCGCATCTGAGCTCTTCGAGGCACTTGACGTACGCCGCAAGCCTGTCGCCCGCCTTCATAAGGGCGTATTCTATGCTATCGGTGTCGGGCTTGAGAAAGGCTGAAAGTTCACCTTTCATTTCGTCGGGAAGGGTCGAAAGGAGCTTGTCCGAAGCCCTGTCCTCGAGCTGTTTGTACGCGCCGTGAATGGAGTTGTTGAAGTACTTTATGGGCGTGGGAAGATCGCCCGTCATCACCTCGCTGCACTCGTGGTAGACGGCGTAGAGCACCGCCTTTGCGGGGTCGGCGTTGCCCGAGAACACCTTGTTGTTTATAACGGCGAGCGCGTGGGTGAGCACGGCGACCTGTTCGGAGTGCTCCATAATGTTCTCGCCGCGCACCGAGCGCATCAGCTGCCAGCGCATTATGTATTTCATTCTGTCCATAAAGGCGTAAAAATTATATGCCATAAAACTCTCCTTTTGATTTTCTGACGGTTATTATTATAAACATTTTTCCATTCGCTCCCCTTCACGGCTTGCCAAGAGGGGGAGCTGTCCGCGAACGCGGACTGAGGGGGTGTACTTCTAAATAATATCGGAGCACATTAAGGCACTGTCATTTCGAGCGATATGACACGCGCCATAGGCGCGGGATTGAGTGAGAGTTCTCGCGCGGCGTAAGGAACGCCGCCGCGCTCGGTCACCGCTTGCGCCTTTCACTATACGCAAGCTCATCTCGTGCGGCAAAACAGCGGGTGTCCGCTGTTTTGAAAACTCCGCACTCGACCCCCCGTGGTCTGTGCTTGCTCTTTGAAACGTAAACCAAAAACCGCTTGTTTATTGTTTCTTTCGCACTCCCAAAACCCCTACCCTCCCCTTTCTCGTCGGTTGTAAGGACAACAACCGCCTCGGGCATCGCACGCGCGTGCATATGCGCGCGCTCACCTCGTGCGGCAAAACAGCGGGTGTCCGCTGTTTTGAGAAGTCTGCACTCGACCCTTGAAAAAGGGGAGGGAATAGTGAGGAGAAATTATAAGGGGGAGGAATTGAAGGTGGGGGGTTCACCGCGGCAAACCGCCGCCTCGCGTTGAACAGCCTATCCGCCGTATTCCTTTAACGCCGTTAAGACACCCGTCCGCGGCGACACGCCGCCTCGCGTTGAACAGCCTATCCGCTCGTCCCCCTTCCCCGCCGTTAAGAATCTTGATCAAACGGAACGTTTGCGGAACGCTTGCGTTTGCGATATAAAGTATATAACATTTACCTGCAAAATTCAATTGACTTCGGCAAAATTTTTTAATATAATTATATCATCAAAACAAAATAACCGTCGGGGGTGCCCTTAAAAGGGCTGAGATCATACCCTTTGAATCGGCAAGGTAATGCTTGAGCGATAGTACAAAGAGATTTTTTCGGTTGCTCCCGTTTTTTTGCGGGGGCGATTTTTCTTTTCGGCGGTAAAAAAGGAGGTTCTATGTCTTATTCACTCTTGAGTTCATACCTCTATGAAATCGACGACGTTGGATACGTCTACGAAAAGGTATGGACGAAATACGCCGTCTCGTTTCTGACGGGCGTATACCTCTGGACGGCGATCGCCCTCGCCGCCGTACTCGTAGCCGTGGGAGTTGCGGTGTACTTTTTGAAGAGGGAAAAACTCTCCTCTTACGTAAAGTGCGCGCTGTTTGCCGCCATGGGCTTCGGGCTGTTGGTGCTCGTGAGCATGTTCTCGCTGGGCTTTGCGGAGATCGCCGAAAAGGAGACCCTTTCCGCGATAAGCCTCAGAAATTACGTGTTCATACCCTCTGCCGTGCTCGGCGGCGTGACCGTGCTTGCGATAATCGCCGTGTACGTGTGCGGGCTTATATCGCAAAAGGCGCGCAAGATCTCGCTCATATGCTCGGGTTCTGCTGTCGCGGCTGCGCTCATCGCACTGCTTGCGTGCATAGGCGTGTTCTATGCCTCGGGCGACGCGGAGTACTTCAACGAAGCTACAATAACCGCGGGTGAAAATATCGGGCTGTATCTGAGCGCGGTCGGCGTGGTGATCTTAATAATCGCGCTCGCGCTCGTGTTCGGCAAGGGCGAGGACCTCAACTTCGACTCCCGCGCCATAGCCTACGCGGCGGTTTGCATAGCGATGAGCTTTGCCCTTTCGTATATCAAGTTCTTCGAAATGCCGCAAGGCGGCTCGCTCACCCTTGCCTCGCTGTTGCCGCTCATGATATTCTCGTACATGTACGGCGTGAGAAAGGGCGTTCTGGCGGGGTTTGCGTACGGCGTGTTGCAGGCGATACAGGGACTTTGGTTCATACACCCCGCGCAGTTCCTTCTGGACTATCCCGTGGCGTTTGCCGCGATAGGGCTTGCGGGAATGTTCGCAAAAGTAAAAACGCTCGACAAGTTCCCCCAGATAAAATTTGCCCTCGGCGCGATCGCCGCAAGTCTTATAAGGTATTGCTCGCACGTGCTCTCGGGCGTGTTCGCCTTTTCGGAATACGCGGGCGCGGGCGCGTCGACGGCGCAGGTGTGGGCGTACAGTTTGGGCTATAACGCCTTTGTGTTCCCCGACATTGCCATCGCCATTGCCGTGGGCATAATACTCTTCTCTTCGCGCGCGTTCACCGAACAGCTCAAAAGGGTGTCCGCCGCCAAAAAACCCGCCGACCAACCAATCGCCGAAGCGGCAACAGCCGACGGAATGACCGCCGCCGTTGTAACTGACGAACCCGACGGCGCGCACGGCGTTGACGGTGTGAACGACGCGAATGGAACCAACGGTGTGAACGGAACCGACGGCGCAGACAAATCAACTGCCGCCCCCGCCGATTCGGATAAAGAATAAAAGAATGTATTTAATCTAACACGCGGCGGGCGCGCGATTTTAATCGCGCGCCCGCCGCTCACAACGTTCTCGCTTAACTCAATCCATATTTTTGATCTGGAGTTTCAAGAGGGCGTTTTCGTCGGTCAGCTTTTTGATGAGCGCGGCAAGCCGTCTGTTCTCCTCTTTCAGCCCCGAAGCCAGCCTGTCGTACAGCCCGTTTATCTCCTCTTCGAGCCTGCGCTTCTGCTCGTCGCTCTCGTATATCCCCGCCTCGCGCATGAGCCGCTCTATCCTTTCGGGCTGTCGGGTCAATACGTTGCGGTATTTGTTCTGATAGCGTAAGGTAAGTTTCGCGTCGCCCCCGGCAAGTTCCGAGACGGCTCTCCTCACCGAATAGCCCTGCTGCTTTCTCAAAAGGATGCTCTTCAACAGCTCGTCGGTCTCACCCTCCGAAAAGGGCACGATCTTCTCCGCCCTCAGGTTCTTGCCGCGGAGCATGCTCTTCACGCGCGCGTCGCCCGTGCACCTCAAAAGCGCGTAGTAGTAATTCCTCACGCTTCCCTTTGCCCTGCCCGTCTTTTTTGCGTAGCCCGCGAACAGCTCCGAAAGGGTCGCGCCCTTTCTCTTGCCCTCGCTCACGTAGTTGACGAGCTTCTTCGCCTCTTCTTCGGTATAGCCGTTTATCTTGTTCATATACAACCTCCGTTCGGCTTGTATATTGACATATTTTGCGTGCGCTATTCATTAAATAATAAAAAAGGTGAAATATATATGCGCATTTACTTTCTTTCACGCACGCACGCCATGTTAAGGCTCAACGGCGCGTACGCGGGCAAAGTCGATATGTTCGAACGCAGGGTGGAGCTGAATATCAACAAGGGAGTGTTTGTCGAGATGATCCCCGACAAGAACCTTCAACCGATAAATTTTTTTCTGAACCGCGAGTTTTTGAACGATCCTCCCGCGTTCGCGGAGGTCTACCTCACGGACGGGGGCGCGCTCATCTGCGCGAGGGAGTTCTTTTCGAAAGACCCGCACAGGCAGACGTTGGCAAAAATATTGTTCATGAACCGCGAGGCGAGCGTTTTCAGACAGGGGGACGTCTATTTTGCGTGGGGGGATAAAAGCCCCGTGCCGCTCGGCGAGGAGTTCGCAAAAGCGCAGCTTTTTGACCGCGCGCTGTGCGGGAGAAGGATACTCGAAGTGACGGGCGGAAAGTGCAGGGCGTTGTTTTCGGAGAGCGGGAACGCGCTGTTTTCGGGCGAGGCGGAGCTGGACTTCGGCGACAGGCTCAGGGCAAAAATTCCCTTTGAGACGTGCGCGCCGCTCGAGTGCGACTGCGAATATCTTTACGACGGGGAGAGGCTCAAACTTGTAAAGAGCGACGTGCGGGAGAAGAGCGAGCCGCCCGCAAAACTGTTGCCTTTCGCCTTTTTCGAGAGCGTTTTATTCCGCGCGGACTTTGCAAAGTATCTTGCGCCGTCCGCGCTCGCGCGGGCGGACGAGATAAGGGACTATCTCGGCGAGTTTACCGCGGTAGTGCCGACGACCGAGCGGTTTTGTCTTGCGCACCCGAACCTGCCCGCGGCGGGGCTGTGCTATCCCAAAAAGGAGAACCTGTACGAGGTGGTGTATTACGCGCTCGAGCTTGAAAACGGCGGGATATCTAATATTTATCCCGTGATTTGAATGGGAATTTTTTTGCGGCGGGCACTTGCAAAGTGCCCGCCGCCGCATTTCCCCTTATTCCCTTGACAATTTTCTTTTGCCGTGGTATATTTTAGTTACCACATTTCATCAATTTAATATATGCGCAATATTTTTTTGCGTTTTTCCGCAAAATATGGATACGTGATTTGGCATCGCGTATCTCTTTATCCGTATTTTGTGGAACATTTGTGCATAAAATTGATGGGGTGTGGTAACCGTAAGAGATACCGTGCGGTGTGCTCTTTCGGGAGCACACTTTTTTTATACCGCACAAAGGAGAAAATTTTTATGAAAAAGCGGCTTTTGGTAATTTTACTTGCCCTTGCGGCAACGCTCTGCCTCGCTTTCGCCCTTTCGGCATGCTCCCCCGCCCCGAACGATAACACGGGCAATACTACCGAACAAAGCGGAAATACGGGCAACTCGGGCAACAACTCTTCCGACAGCGGAAACACAGAAGAGACCGACAATAAAACGCCTACCGCGGGACTTGCATACACATTGAATGATGACGGAGCAACGTACACCTGTACGGGTATAGGCAGAGCTTACCCTAATGATATAGTCATTGCTTCACAAATTGAAGGTAAGCCCGTAACGGCTATCGGAAAGGGAGCGTTTAGTTATAGCCGTTACGTTACAAAAATCACTATTCCGGAAAGTATCACTTCTATCGGCGAAAATGCGTTCATGTATTGCAACGATTTAAAGGAAGTTCACATAAACAATATCGTAGCCTGGTGTAATATCGATTTTGGCAATAATACCGCTAACCCTTTGAATTACGCGCAGCATCTTTATGTAAATGATGAACTTGCAATTCAATTGAATATCCCGCAAGGAGTTGATCATATCAAAGACTATGCGTTTTATAAATGCACAAGCCTAACGGACATAACTATATCCGACAGTGTAACTTCTATCGGCAATGGAACGTTCGAAGATTGCGAAAACCTTAAAAAAGTAAACTTTGGCACTGACAGCAAACTTGAAACTATCGGCGACAGTGCGTTCAATTGTACAAATCTTGACAGAATAACCATACCCGACAGCGTTACTTCTATCGGCGGGTATGCATTCTATAATTGCAGAAGCCTTACAAGCATAGGCGTTCTCGCCAATGTAACTTCTGTTGGCAGTGCGGCGTTTATGGACTGTCGGAATTTGATTGGTGTAAACTTCGATATCGACAGTAAACTTAAAACTATCGGAGATGAGGCGTTCTGGAATTGCAGAAGTCTTGCAAGCATAAATTTTGGAAGTAACAGCGGTCTTGAAACTATCGGCGATAAAGCGTTCAGGTATTGCAGCAATCTTACAAACATTACAATACCTAATGGCGTAACTTCAATTGGCGATGAGGCGTTCATGAATTGCGAAAAACTTGAAAGCACAACCATACCCGACAATGTTACTTCTATAGGTAAGATGACGTTCTGTAATTGCACAAGCCTTTTAAGTGTAACGTTTGAGAATAAGACGGGTTGGGAAGTGTCGGGTTACGGATATAAGCAAGCCGTAAATGTTGACGACGATGCAAATAACGCGGAGTTGTTGAAGAACACTTATGTCACATATTATTGGAAACGCGAGAGGTGAGGGTTTTTTGGTGTAATGTAGAGCAGTTTAAGGCGGCGGGCGGCATTTTGCCGCCCGCCGCTGTTTTGATATTATCGGAATAATATTAGGCACTGCTTGCACGCGGGCGTTCCAACGCCCGCGCGCGAAAAGTGCCTTAATGTGCTCCGATAATATTTTGAAATGCACCCCCTCAGTCCGCGTTGCGGACAGCTCCCCCTCACGGCAAGCCGTGAAGGGGAGCGAATGTTTTTTACTTATTCCCTCCCCTTTTCTAAGGGGGAGGAATTAAAGGTGGGGGTTGTTCACGTTTGATTGGAACGTACGCTGTTTTACCTTTAAGCAATAAAGACACAAGGTCAAGCGGAACGCTTGCGGGCGCGCGATTTTAATCGCGCGCCCGCCGCCATTCTATCCTCTTTTCTGAAATATACCTCTTCCCACCTATTTCGAAGGACCCTTGCAATGGTTGGTAAGGTCCTCTTTGACGAATACAGGGCAGTCGAGGTCGTGGCAGTACTCGCCGTTTGGCGCGTAACCGCACGCCCCGAAAAAGCCCTCGGCGGCGGGCGGCGGCAGACAATACGCCCTGTTCGTGCCGCTCTCGCGCAGTTTCATTTCGGCGGTGTACAGCAAAAACTTCCCCAGCCCCTTGCCGCGCTCGTCGGGCGCAACGTAGATCTCGCGCACGTCACCCCAGCCCTCTTTCATGTTCCAGTCGTTTTCGATGTCGTCCCTCTGCCATATGACGAACCCGCACACCTTGCCGTCGCTTTCAAGCACGTCCGCCTTTATAAGCCCCGCCAGCAGATCGGGCAGGATATATTCGTCTATAAGATGCCCGCAGTCGTCGTCGCAGCCAAGCTCGCGGTAATACTCTCCGAACATCTTTGAAAAACTCGCCTTGTATTCGTCGTTCAACGGAAATACGTGAACCATGTTTTCCCCTTTTCCCGTGCGGAAGGATCGCCTTTTTGAACGCGTTTTTTTGCGAACGTCGACCCAACTCCGCCCTTAAATTTAAATATATATTGATATTTTTCGTTAAATTCCCCGCAAATACCTTTTGAAAAAGCGCGGGGGAAGTTACGCCAAAAAAAGAGCGGGGGCAACAGCCTCCGCCCGATTTTTTATTCTGCTTTCGCCTCGTTTCCGACGGGATAGACGGAAACCTGCTTTTTGTCTTTGCCCACTCTTTCGAACCTTACAACGCCCTCTGCAAGCGCGAAGAGCGTGTCGTCCTTGCCGATGCCGACGTTTACGCCGGGGTGGAACTTGGTGCCGCGCTGTCTTACGAGAATGTTGCCCGCCTGAACGAGCTGACCGTCGCTGCGCTTAACGCCCAATCTTTTGGCGTTGCTGTCTCTGCCGTTGTGGGAAGAGCCGGTACCTTTCTTATGGGCGAATAATCTTAAAAATATCATAATTCAACTCCTTAAAAAACCTTACTCTGCCGCCTTTCCGGCAGTTTTCTTTGCGGGCTTGCCCGCTTCGCCTATCGCGGTGACCTTGATAACGGTGTAGGGCTGGCGATGTCCTTGCTTCTTTCTTTCGTTCTTCTTCGCCTTGTACTTGAAGACTATTATCTTCTTTTCCTTGCCCTCCGAAAGAACCTCCGCGCTGACTTTGATCTTGGCGACTTCCGCGCCCGCCTTGATGCCCTTTTCGTCGGCTACAAGTATAACGGGAAATTCCACCGTGGAACCCGCCGCCGCGCCGAGCTTTTCGACCTTTACCTCGTCGCCTACGCCCGCCTTGTACTGCTTGCCGCCGTTTTCGAAAATAGCGTACATATATTTACCTCCTCTAACCAGTCTCGCCGGAACTAAACCCCGATTTTGGGGTAGGCGGCGCATTTTGTGCGCGCTTAAAAAAGCCCGTTCCGAGCGGCTCGGTATTTAATTTAACATATCGCGCGGGCAAAAGTCAAGCGTTTTTATAAAACCTTTGAAATTTAACGCGTATATATTTTGTATTTGCGCATACTTGTTTTAAGTTGACCGCACAAGCCGCGGCGCATTTTTTGAAAGCGCGTTCAAAAAGGGCGTTTTGTATCGCCCGTAACGCCCCCTTACTTCCCTCAACGCCCCATACAAAAGGACGGTTTTTAAGGGGAACGCGTTTGAAAGCGACCCAAAAAGCGCGGGTCGGGATAAGACCCGCGGCGCGAAAAGCGGCGCGGCGGTTCGAGGAGAAAATATGGCAGACATTAAAAAAGACAGCGAGATACTCGCCGAGATCTACCGCAACGCACAGCTTGCGCTGACGTCGATTGACGACCTTTTGCCCGAGATGAACGAGGGCGACTTAAAGCAGGAGATAATCCGCCAGCACGGCGAATACGAGAGGATATGCGGGCAGGCGTCTGTGCTTGCCAAAAAGTACGGACTTGAGCTGAAAGAGCCGGGCGCGGTTAAAAAGGCGATGATGTGGAGCGGGATCAAGATGAACACGGCGGCAGACAATTCCGACAGCCACATAGCCGAGATGATGATAAAGGGCACGGTGAACGGCATAACCTGCCTTAAAGTTTCGCTTTCGGAGAGCGAGCGCGAGATGGACGACGAGATCCGCACCCTGCTTTCGGACATTATCTCTTTGGAAGAGAGCTTCGAAACGCGCCTGAAAGCGTATTTGTGATGAGCAAGCGTTCCGCTTGAGCGGCGTGTCGCCGCGGACGGGTGTCTTAACGGCGGGGAAGCGGAACGGCGGGTAGGCTGTTCAACGGGAAGCGGCGGGCGCGGTGAAATTTTTTGCTCACGCAAAAAGTTAAATTTTCGCTACGCGAAAGTGAAATTTTTTACCTACGGTAAAAAGTGAAATTTTTGTCTACGGCAAAAGTTGTTGTGTAGAGCGTGCGGGCGCGGCTGTTGCACAGCCGCGCCCGCTATTTTAAATGGTGAATTATCATATCAAGTGCAACGGATGAGGTAAAAAAAGTAGTTCATATAAATCAACTGTGTTAGAATAGATTT
>CANRDY010000013.1 GCA_947629515.1 uncultured Clostridia bacterium | reverse complement strand
GTAGAGGTTTGGTTACCGCCGCCCGAAGTTCCGCCGCTTTCCGTAGAGGTTTGGTTACCGCCGCCCGAAGTTCCGCCCGCGGGATTCTGTCCGCCGTCCGCACAGCCCGCAAAAACCGAGACCAAAGCGCACGCGGCTATTGTCGCTATCAACAAAGCAAAAAATTTTTTCATAAGTCTTTCTCCTTAAAACATAATAATTATATCCTACAAAAAGTAGGAAGTCAACAATTTGTAGGAAGTTTTGTTAAAATTAATGTCAATGAAAAGCAATGTCTTCGGGAAAAGGTTAAAGGAGCTGAGGCTTGAAAGGGGGCTTTCGCAGAGGAAATTGGGCGAGGCGCTCGGGTTCTGCAATCAGACGGTGAGTTTTTGGGAGAGCGGCAGATGCGAACCCGACTACGATTCGCTTGTAAAGATTGCCTGCTTTTTTAACGCTTCGACCGATTTTTTGCTGGGTTTGAGCGACATTTGAGAGGGGCAAACGTTCCGCAAGCGTTCCGCTTGATCAAGTGTCTTAACGGCGTTGCGGGTGGACGAGCGGGGCGGCTGTTCAACATAAAGCGGCGGGGCGCCGCGGACGGGATTCTTAACGGCGGGGAAGTAAAACAAGCGTATAAGCTGTTCAACATAAAGCGGCGGTCGCCGCGGACGGGAATCTTAACGGCGGGGAAGTAAAACAAGCGTATAGACTGTTCAACGGGAAGCGGGGGGCTTGATTACTTTTAAGCAACCGAGCGTGCGTTCCAATAAAGAGTAAATTTCAAATAATATATAAATGTATTAAGGCACTATTCGCGCGCGGGCAAAATTGCCCGCGCGCATATTATCGGAGCGACTTATGGCACTGTCATTTCGAGGGATATGACACGCGCCACAGGCGCGGGATTGACCGAGAGTTCTCGCGCGGCGTAATGAACGCCGCCGCGCTCGGTAAGGCTGTCGCCTTCGGTACGACACCGTTTGCGCGGGACGTATGCGCAAACTCATCTCGTGCGGCAAAACAGCGGGTGTCCGCTGTTTTGAGAAATCCGCACTCGACCCCCCGTGGTCTGTGCTTGCTCTTTGAAACGCGCCCCACCACATTTCCGAAATAATAACTCCGCTAT
Source organism: uncultured Clostridia bacterium (assembly GCA_947629515.1). Taxonomy (GTDB): domain Bacteria; phylum Bacillota; class Clostridia; order Christensenellales; family Borkfalkiaceae; genus Coproplasma. Next base: position 35,620 of record CANRDY010000013.1, on the reverse strand, counting down.
ACTGCGGAATAGACCCGTTCGACGCGCTTCGCTTGCTCAGGGTGACAGTTATTATTTAAAATGCGGCGGGGCGGGCTGTAAAAACAGCCCGCCCCGCCGCTTTATGTTGAACAGCCGTTACGCCGTTTTCCCTCGTCGCCGTTAAGACACTTGGTCAAGCGGAACGCTTGGAAGTGCGCACTCCGCCTCACTTCTTCGCAGTTTTCGCGGGCGTTTTTGCCTTGGCGGCGGATTTAGCCGCGGGGGCTTTTTTCGCCTTGGGGGCGGAAGCTGACTTTGCGGGGGCTTTATCCGCGGGGGCTTCGACCTGCGGGATATGCGAGGTGTCGGTCTTTGCCTCTTTGTGGGCGCGCTTTATTTTGCTGCGCACGCTCTTTTCCTCTTTCTGCTCCTCGGGCGTGCTCTCGATATAGGGCATTTCGAACACAGCCGCCTCGAAAGGTCGTAAATCGAACACGAGCTTATAGGGTCTGCCGTCGCACAGCTCTTCCTTTGCCTCGATGTTGAGGATCGAACCGTCGGGGTAGGTGGTGAACACCCTTCTGTAAACGCCCGCAAGGGGCGCGCCGACGCCCATTTCCCACCTGTCGACGGGCGCGAAGTTAATGACGAATATGAGCGCGTTGTTGTAGTTCCACGGGTTGCGGCGGATAAAGGTGAATATGTTGCGGTTGAAGTCGCCGCTGTTTATCCACTCAAAGGTCTTTGGACCGCCGCAGTCGTTGTAGAGTACGGGGCGTTCCCTGTAAAGGTGCAAAAGTGCGCGATAGCAGTTCATTACGTCGCGGTGACCCTCGTCGTCGCACAGCCACCAGTCAAGCCCCGTGCGGAAGTTCCACTCGTTCTCCTGCGCGAAGTCCTGCCCCATGAACAGCAGTTTTTTGCCGGGGTGACCTATCATCATAGTGTAAAGGGCTTTAAGGCTTCCGAACTTGTCCATTCGGTTGCCGGGGAATTTGTTGTACATGCTCCCCTTGCCGTACACTACTTCGTCGTGCGAGAGTACCAGCATATAGTTTTCGTTGAAGATATACTCGAACGTATGAGTCATCAGCCAGTGGTGATAGGGGCGGTAAACGGGGTCTTTTTTGATATAGGTGAGCGTGTCGTTCATCCAGCCCATGTTCCATTTGAGCCCGAACCCGAAGCCGCCCTTTTTGGCGGGCTTTGTAACGCCGTCTATTATCGAGCTGTCCTCGGCGATGAGGAAGGCGTCAGTCCTTTGACGGAGCACGCTGTTGAGGTGGCGGAAGAACTCGAAACTTTCGAGGTTCTCGTTGCCGCCGTACATATTGGGTCTCCACTGCTCTCTGCCGAAGCTGTTGTAGAACATAGCCGCGACCGCGTCCACCCTTAAAGCGTCGACATGATATTTTTCCACCCAGAAGAACGCCGAGGCGATGAGGAAGTTCGACACCTCTTTTTTACCGAGATCGAACGCCTTTGTGCCCCACTCGGGGTACTCCGCGCGCAGGGGGTCGGCGTATTCGTAGAGGGGCGTGCCGTCGAACATGGCAAGCCCGAAGTCGTCTTTGGGGAAGTGGGCGGGAACCCAGTCGAGTATGACGCCTATGCCGTTTTTGTGCATATAGTCGACGAAATACATGAAGTCGTCGGGCGTGCCGTAGCGCGACGTGGGCGAAAAATATCCCGTCACCTGATATCCCCACGAGGGGTCGAAGGGATATTCGCATATTCCCATAAGCTCGATATGCGTATAGCCCATGTAGTTTATGTATTCTGCAAGCTCGTGCGCAAGCCGTCTGTAATCGAAGTACTGATCCTCGTCCCACTTCGAAAGGTCTTTTTTCCAGCTTCCGAGGTGCACTTCGTACACCGCCATGGGCTTTTCGAGGAAGTTCTCTTCGTGCTTTTGCTTTCTCCACTCTTCATCGCCCCACTGATAGCGGTTAAGGTCGGCGACTATCGAGGCGTTGGCGGGGCGAAGTTCGGAACGGAAGGCGTAGGGGTCTATCTTTTCTACCTCGCTACCGTCCGCGCGCACTATGAGATACTTATATTTTACGCCCTCGCACATGCCGGGGACGAACAGCTCCCACATCGCGTCGTCGACTTTCTGCATTATGTCGCGCCAGGGCGTCCAGCCGTTGCCGTCGGATACGACGCACACCGCCCGTGCGTTGGGCGCCCACAACACGAAGTGCACGCCCCATACCCCGTTTTCTTCGACGAGGTGCGCGCCCATCTTGTTGTACAGCTCGTAGTGCGTGCCGTGGTGAAAGAGATATCTGTCGAGATCTCCGAAAAATTTTTCCATATATTTCCCCCTAAGGTTTTTTACCTTAAAATTTTTTTATTTTATATGAACGGCTCTGCGAACCGCCGCTTTGCGGTTTAATCCTTTTCGAACTTATAGTAATAGACGCACGCCGACTGTTCGGGCAGAGTTACCACTATCCTTCCGCTCGACACCTCGGTCTTTTCCTCGCGCAAGTCGAATTTTTCTTCGGCGCAGAAGAACTTGCGGACCATCTGCGCGCCGTTGCGGGGAACGCCCATTCGCCATACGGGCGCGTTGAGGCTGAGCTCGCGGTCGGAACAGTTTATAATGACCGCACAACATTCGTCGCCGTCGAACCTGCCGTAGATTATATAGCCGTAGCCCGCGTCGAGGCTTATCAGAGAGCCGCGCTTTAAGCACTTTATGCTCTTTCTCAGTCCCACGGCTTTGCGGTGGAATTCTATTAAGTTCAGGTCCTCGTGCCCCCACGGGTAAGTTCTGCGGCTGTCGGGATCGGTCCAGCCCACCTGACCCGCCTCGTCGGCGTAGTATATGCCGGGCGAGCCTACCCACGTCATCTGAATGAGCACGGCAAGCTCCATAGTGCGCTTGTCTACGTTATATCCCGCCGCGTGCGGACCTTTGGTGCGGGTCGTGCCGACGGTGCGGTTGGTTCTTGTCAAAAAGCGGGAATGGTCGTGGTTGGAAAGCTGGTTGAGCGCGCTTTCGAGGGCGGGACGGGAAAAGCGCGCCATGTTCTTGAACATGCTCGCAAAGAACTGCTTGCCGTCCCACAGCTTTGTCTCGTCGAAGCTCTCGCTGTGCTTTTCCATGCCCGTCAAAAACCACGTTACGGGTTCCATGAACGCGTCGTAGTTCATAACCGAATCCCATTCCCTGCCGTCGAGCCAGCTCTCGGGAGAGCCGTAATGCTCGGCAAAGACGAACGCCTGAGGGTTAGCCTCGCGCACGCGCTCGCGGAACTTGCGCCAGAAGCGGTGATTGTAGCGCATGCTGTGCCCCAAGTCCGCCGCCACGTCGAGCCGCCAGCCGTCGACGTTGAAGGGCGCGGACACCCACTTTGCGCCCGTGGAGATTATATAATTTTCGAGTTCCTTGCTGTGCTCGTAGTTGAGTTTAGGCAACGTGGGGAAGCCCCACCACCCCTCGTATTCGCTGTGCGCCTCGTGTTTTTCAAAGTTGAAATAACTTCTGTAAGGGCTTCTTATCGATTGGAACGCGCCCTTTTGGAAACCCTCTTTGTTGAGGTATATTCCCTCTCTGTCGAGCCATTTGTTGAAAGAGCCGCAGTGGTTGAAAACGCCGTCTATGACGACGCGCATGCCGCGGCGGTGAATTTCCTCGACGAGCGAGGCGAAATAGGCGTTGCTCTTTTCGAGGTTGACTTTGCTCGTCACCCGCTTTATGTATCTGCGGGCGTAGCCGTTGTGCTTTTCCCAATACTGCATGCGGTGATCCTCGTCCTCTTCGATGACGGCGAGGTGAGGGTCGATATATTCGTAGTCCTGCGTGTCGTACTTGTGGTTGGACGGCGATACGAAGAGGGGATTGAAGTAAATGGCTTCTACGCCGAGGCTTTGAAGATAGTCGAGCTTTTGCATTACCCCCTGCAGATCTCCGCCGTAGAAGTTGCGCACGTCAAGCTCGTCGGGCAGTTTATCCCACTCGCGTATCCTGCGCGAATGTCCGCCCGTGTAGTAATATTCGTTGTCCTCGACGTCGTTGGAAGGATCGCCGTTCAAGAACCTGTCGGGAAAAATCTGATAAAAGACAATTCCCAACGCCCACTCGGGGACGTCGAAGCCGGGGACGAACGAAAAGTTATATTCGTCCTGCGCGTTCTCGATGCAGCCGAGGCGGTTGAAAAAGACCTGCTCGTCCTCGTCCTCGAGCACAAAGTAATACGCCACCTTTTTTTCGGGGCATTTGAACGCCACCTCGAAGTAATCGAAGAACACCTCTTTGCGGAAGGTGACCTCGCGGTGCTCCGCGGCGATCTTGTGCATTTCGCGCTTGACGCCGTTTATGACGGCGTATGCGTGAATGACGTCGTTGGAGAGCGTTCTTATCCTTAAAACCACCCTCTCGCCCTGACAGGGGGCAAAGGGGGTTTTGAAAAGTTGGGTCTCGTCGCTGAAAATTGCGTTTCTGTTGATCATATGTTAAAAGTATCCGTTTGGGTCTTGATATATTGTAACATACCCCGCGCATAAAGTCAATACGGCATTTTTTGGGGAAAGAGGGTCGGAGTGTGGGCGAGCGTTTTTTAAGTGCGCCTTTCTAAGCCCCCCACCTTGCCCTTTCTCGGCGGTTGTACGGACAACAACCGCCTCGGGCACCGTTCGCGCGTACATTGGCGCGAACTCATCTCGTGCGGCAAAACAGCGGGTATCCGCTGTTTTGAGAAATCCGCACTCGACCCTCCAAATGGAAGGGGAGGAATTGGGAGTTTAGGGTGCTCGGTTACCCTTGCAATTACGAAGTTAGAAACTTCGGAGATGCGAGTTATGCAAGGAGCGCGCGGATTTTGCGAAAGGAGCTTACAATGAAGTAAGTGACTGAGCAAAAACGCAAGCGCGACACAGCAGAACGACGCATATACGAAGTTTGCGGGAGAACGCGCCCGCGCGCGTATTACGCGAGCGAAACGCGGTCGGAAACGCTCTTAATGAACAGCCCGCGGCGGACGCCCTCGTCGACGCACGCGCCCGCAAACGCGATCAGTTTTTCGGTGGCGCGCGGCACGCGCAGCTTTTTGAGCACGGCGGGGATAAGCTCGTCGAAGTACGCGCTCACCTTGCCCAAGAGCACGGAACGCGCGGCGGCTATTACGTCGTACGGGGTGTAGTCGCCGTCCTGCGTTCTGAGCGTTCCCTCCTCTTCGACGCGGTACTTTGTGAAGTCCGCCGCCTTTGACGTGCGGAAGAGATAGGTGTTGCCGCCTATGTCCTCGGAGAGGAACGCGCACTTTGCGATGAGTTCTTTTAGCTTGCTTTCGAGGCGAACGCCGTATTTTGCTATCCCGAACAGCGCGAGCGTGCGCTTTATCAAAAACTGCACGGAGATGGGTTCTTCGGCGGATACTACCGCCTTAATCGTCTTTATAAGCTCGGTATCGAGACTGCCCGAAAGTATTTCGTCGCTCCCGGCGGGGGTGACTTCCCGCTTTACGGCGCGATAGGGCTTGGCGTAAGGGTCTTTGCCCTCCTTTTCCTTTGCCGCGCCCGTCAGTTTGTCGAGCATATCCTTTATCTTCTTTATCTCCCTCTTGGGGTTGTTGAAGAAGTTTATCGAATACACGCGGATAACGTTCCAGTTGCTCCGCTTTAAGGTCTGCGCCTGCATTACCGTTCGATCCTTTACCGAGAACTGCGTGGAACCGTCGCAGAGAATTGCGAGGATATACCTGTCTTTGTCGGCGGGGTCGCACACGGCGCAGTCTATTCTGAAATCAGAATAGCCCAGATCGCTCCTCGACTCGTAGCCGTAAGCGGCAAGCTCCTTTGCGACGTATTTGCCTATCGAGCGGCGGTTTATCACTATGTCGGAATTTTTTACGGCGACGCCCGGTCTGCCCTTTTCGGCAAACTCCAGAAAGTCCCTCAGCCCCGCGACCCCGCGCGACGTCGTGCGCGAGAGATCGATGACGGGATAGCGCATAGAGGAGAACACCACCATCTCTTCCCTTGCGCGGGAGACGGCGACGTTGAGCCTGCGCCATCCCCCAAACTGGTTCAAAGGTCCGAAGTTGAGGGATATACGACCCTCGGAGTCGGGTCCGTAGCACACCGAAAAGAGTATTACGTCGCGCTCGTCGCCCTGCACGTTTTCGAGGTTCTTTATAAACAGCGGCTCTTCGCCCGAGTACGCCCGCTCTTCAAGCCCCGCCTTTGCTATCTCCTTTGAAAGAAGCCGCTCGACGAGTATCTGCTGGGGCGTGCTGAAAGTGACTATGCCTATGCTCGAAGTACTGCCGCTTTTAAGGCGTTTTACGGTCTCCGCCACAAGCTCTTCGGCTTCGCGGCGGTTGCACTTGGAAGCCCCTCTGTCGTACACGCCGTCGGCGACGTACTTAAAGCGCACTTTGCTGTCGCCCTCGTCGGGCGAGGGGAATGTGCACAGCCTGCTCGAATAGTATTCGGCGTTCGAAAAGGCGATAAGGCTTTCGTGTTTGGAGCGGTAGTGCCATACGAGGTGCTTTTCGGGTATTCCGAGGGCTAAGCAATCCTCGAGCACGGACTCCATGTCCTCGGCTTCGGGGTTTTCGTCGTCGCCGCCCGTAAAGGCGAAAAAGGACGTGGGCGGCATCTGCTTTGGATCGCCGACTATCACCGCGCTCTTCGCCCTTGCAAGCGAGCACACCGCCTCGCACGTGGGTATCTGCGAAGCCTCGTCGAAAATCACAATGTCGAAGAAGCCCGCCTCGGGCGGCAAAAACTGCGATACGGTGGCGGGACTCATGAGCATGCACGGCGCGACTACCTTCAAAAGCCCCGGGATTTCGGAGAAGAGAGCGCGAAGTCCGAGGTTCTTCATTCCCCCCTTGGTCTGACGTTTGAACGCCATGAGTTCGAGGGCGAGCGAGCCTTCGGTGTCCTCGGCGGGCAGACGGGAAATTAAAATCGAGCGCACTCTCTCGCGCGAGTGGGCGGTAAATTCCTCGACAAGGCGCGTAAGTTCCGCGGCGTTTTCCTCGGCGACGTTTGCCGAAAAAGCCGCAAGCTCGCTGTCGGCGGGGATATTGGTCTGCACAAAGTTGCGGTAGACGTTCTTTCTGAATGAGGAGAGAATCTGAGTGGAAGAGATCCTTCCCCTCTCCATTGCGTCGGTTATAAAGGTAAGCCCGCACTCGTTGAGCTTTTTGGCGGTAGCCTTGTAAAGACACCACGCGGGGAGCATATCGGCGTTTTCGATGAGTGCGGTGCACTTCGAGGAATACACCTCGAATATATCCGCGTCGGCAAAGACGTCCTTTTCGGCTTTTATGGCTTTAAGGTAGGCTTCCGCGCTCTTTATAAACGCGTTCCCCGCCGAAATATATCCATGGATAAGGGGCTTCAGCGCGCCGCCCGCCGCGTCCGCGCACACGCTGTTGAACGAGTCGGCGTTGTAGTCCATAAAGGTCTCGGCGCAGAGCGAATGAAGCTCGTAGAGCGGGCGCATGAAGTCCGCCCTCTTCTTCTCGTTTATGCCGCCGAAGCCCGTAAACGCGCGCGAAAGCTCGGTGTTTTTGAGTATTTCCGCCCGTGCGCGCTCTATTTCGTATGCGCACTTTATCCAGCCCAACTCTTCGCGCTCTTTGAGCTGTTCGCGCCCGCATCTGTTTATGCGCTTTATGACTTGCAGAACCGTGCGTGAGGAGCGGTAATTTTCGCCCCAGTTTTCAAGCTCGTCGCCGAGCGTTTCGCCGTACTTGCCGAGGTCGGGAAGGGTTTTGAAAAAGCTCAGCCATTTTGCCGTCTCCCTGTCGTACCTCACCGAGGCGTTGTAAAAGGCGTAAAACTGCGCCTTGTCGCATGTGAAGAACCCGTTGAGAGAGCCGTCTTTTAAGATATTTGCGATACGTATTGAGTTTTCGAGCTTTTTGCGGGTGAATTTGCTGACCTTTTGCCTGAATGTGTCGAGCAAAAGCCCCAGATAATTTTTGAGGTGTTTAAGCTCTGCGAGCACAACTTCCGCCGCGCACACCGCCGCGGCGAGCGCGCCGCCGTCGGCGGACGTTAAGCGGACCTCGGCAAAGGGCGAACGGTACACCCCGCCGCACTCCTTTGCCGCCGCCTGTACGGTGACGAGCATGCTCTCGTACTCGGCGAGTTTTTCTGCGGTAAGCCCGTCGTAAAACGCGCTTTCGATGTCGAGAAGTTCGGGCGCGGAGGCGTTGGCAAAGCATTGGAGTATGCCCTCGTATACCGATATCCCCAGCTTGCGCTTTTGGTGGAGCGCGGCAAGGGGCGCGCCGAGGCGTTCGCGCAGGGCGTCGAGCTTTTTCGCCGTTTCGTCGAATCTGCCGCTCTCCGCCGTGCGGGCGAGGGCGAGGGTGTTTTCGATATTCTGCACTATCTGCCCCTTGTCCGCCGTCTTGCCCGAGTGAAGTTCGAGACAGAAATCGCCTATGCCTATGCCCGTGAGCCGCTTTTTAACAACCTGCAACGCCGCCTGTTTTTCTGCGACGAACAGCACGCGCTTGCCCTGAGCCGCCGCGTTGGCTATTATGTTGGCTATGGTCTGACTCTTGCCCGTGCCGGGCGGACCGTGCAACACAAAGGTAGAGCCGTTCGCCGCCTCGGCGATCGCCGAAAACTGCGCGCTGTCGGAGGGCAGGGGCAAAAGCACGTCCTCGAAGGGACAGTCGTCCTCTTTGGGGGCGGAGAGCTTGTTGCCCTGCAACTTGTTGGAGTTGGTTATAAGGCTTTCGACGAGCGGGTTGGAGCGGTACGCCTTTATATGGTTCTTCACGTCCGCCCACATGGCGTAACGCGCAAAGGTGAACTGGGCTATATATAAGTCGTCGTAGACGTACCACCCGTCCATGGAAGCGGCTTGCTTTCTGAACGCCGCCGCGATCTCCGCGGGGGTGAGATTTTTGCCCTCAAGCCCGCGCATGTCCACGCCGAACTCCTGATACAGAAATTCGAGCAGTGTGGTGTTTACCTCGAACCCCTCGCCGAACGAGGTGGCTATGCCCTTGGTCTTTGCGCGCTTTAACGTTACGGGCGCAAGCGAGAGGGGGGCGAACTTTTCGTCCTTTTCGCCCTCGCGCTTCCACTTCAGAAAGCCCGCCGCCAAAAAGAGCGTCTTTGCGCCCGTCTCCTCTTCGGCGGAACGCGCCTTGCGAATGAGGTTCTGCGAAATTTCGGCTATCTCCCCCGCGCTCTTGGGGCATCTCATCTTGCCGCCGTCAAGCTCCATTCCGAACAGCTCCGCCGTCTTTTTCTGGTAATCGCCGCCGAATGGCGCGTCCTCTTTGCCGTCTGCGGGCAAGAGCCAAAAGCTATCCCTCTTTTCGAGCTTTTCCACAAAAGCCGCAAGCCCGTTGGAGTATATCCTCAGGCAATCGCGCGCGTATCTGAAATTGAGCAAGTTGTTTTTTAAGGAAAGGTCCAAAAGCCTGCGCTGCCACGTCTTTTCCTTTGAGATATTCTTTTCGGAAGAGTACTCGGGAATGAACGACAGCTCGCCGGGCTTTGCCTCTATGGAGAACTGTTCCTCGCCCAACAGCTCGTACCCCGCGCCCGTCTTTACCTTTATGGGCAGGGGGAAGATGCCGCCTATCCTGCAACGGCGAATGTCGACGCACGCCTCGAACGCCCCGCTCTGCAACAGCCCGCGGGCGTGTTCTTCGCTCGTCGAATAGCTGGCGTTTTTGTGGGCGAAGAGGTCGCCCGCGTCAAACACGGCTATGTTGTTTACGCCCTCCGCGGTGTACTTTTCAACGAGCAGCATATCGTCTTGCACGGACGTCGAAAAACAGCTTTCGTAAAGCCATACTCCCACGCCTGCAAACTTTTTGCCTATGAGAATGAGGGGGTGCAGTCTGACCGCTTCGAAGCAGCTTGCCGCAAACAAAGCCGCCTCGGCGGCGTTCGCGCTTCCCCTCTGCAAAATGCCCGCTATGCCGCCTATGCAGTTGACCGCCGTAAGGTCGGGCGTCTCTTCCCTTTCGAGGTTCTGCCGCCTCAACGCCGCAAAAACAGCCGCCGCCGCGCTCCGCACGGCGTTTTTGTCGTTGCCAGCATAGCCCGTGAACTCCGAGGAATATCCCCACGTTCTCAGCTGTAACCCCGCTTCCGCCAAAATCTTCTGGCAGTCGGCGAGCTTGGGGCGGACGAAGGGCGCGAGCGACTCGGCGTTGCCCGAAAGCCCCGCCCAGCAGTCGACGGGCAGCGCGCTCACCTGCGCGGAGAGGGTGCAAAGCACGTTCTTCCCGCACGATATGGAGACGGTAACGGTGCACTCCTCGGGCTTTTCAAGCTCGGCGAGGTACTTGGGGTTGAGAATGTCGTTCGGCTCTATCTCGACGCTGCTCCCCCGCGCAAGCTCCTCTATCTCGTATGAAGAGGGCAGTAAAAGCGAAGTCGAACAGCTTATGTCGGCTTTGAGTGAAGCAAGGTCGTCGCCCCCGTTCGAAATTTTGAAAGAGGTGAACAGCGGTTGACGGTTGTAATAGGTCGAGTACGAGACGAAGTTCAAAAGCTCCCCCTCTATCTCGATGTTCTCGGCAATTTTATTCTTCGCGCTCATATAATTTTCCCGTAAGTTATTTGTTTTGTCTTTCGGTCGTACCGCGCCGACCGGCAATATGCTCTTTTATATCAACCATTATATCACTTGACCGCCGCACGTTCAAGAGCGTCGGCAAAATTCTACCCGATTATTGCCTTTTTTTAAGTTATTTAACGCCCCGCGCTTTACGCCCCCGCCAAAGCGCGGTATGCGCCAAAAGCCCTTTGAGCGTAAGACGGCAATGAATATGCGTTAAGCGGCAATGAATATGCGTTAAGCGGCAATGAATATGCGTTACACGGCAATTGATATATAGGTCAAGCGCGGCAAGCCGCCGCGCCCGTGGTTCACAAAAATTTTCGGATCAGTTGAGTATAACGTCTTTAAGGCTTTCGTACTTTTCGGCGGCAATGCGAGAGAGTTCGGCGGTGTCGAACCCGCCCGAAAAGGCGTCGTCGGAGATAGACTTTGCGGTAAAGACCGCGCTCACCGAAAAGCGCAGATTTTTGAGTTCGGAGAGTATCCGTCCGCTCTGCCGCGTTCCCATAAAGTCGCCGCCGCCCCGAAGTTTTAAGTCGGCTTCGGCTATTTCAAAGCCGTCGTCGGAGTTCTTTATTACGGAAAGGCGTGCGGTCGCCTCGGGCGAGTCGGTTCCCTGCAACAGAAAACACCAGCTCTTTTTGTCGCCCCTGCCCACTCTTCCGCGGAGCTGGTGGAGCTGTGAAAGCCCGAACCGCTCTGCGTTGTAGATTATCATGTTCACGGCGTCGGGCACGTCCACGCCCACTTCTATTACCGTCGTCGACACAAGGCAGTCGTATTTTTTTTGTTTGAAGTCGTCCATTACGGCGTTCTTTTTTTTGTCGGGCATCTTGCCGTGCAAGAGGGCTATCCTGCACGAGGGAATTTTTTGGGTGAGTTCCTCGTAGAGTTCGGTGACAGACATCACCGTGCCCTCGTCGTCGCCCTCTATCTTGGGGCAGACGAAGTAGGTCTGCTCCCCGAGGCGCGCTCTTTCGGCGACGTAGCGGTACATATCGGCGTACTTCCGCTCGGGGATGATGGCGGTGGATATTTTCTGACGGGCGGCGGGCTTGTCCTTAATTTCGGTTATGTCGAGGTCGCCGTAAAAGATGAGAGAAAGGGTGCGCGGAATGGGCGTTGCCGACATTACGAGCACGTCGCAGCCCGTTCCCTTTTGCGAGAGCGAAGCCCTTTGCGCAACGCCGAAGCGGTGCTGTTCGTCGCACACCGTAAAGGCGAGGTTTTCGAACTCCACGTCGGGCTGTATTACGGCGTGAGTGCCGCATACTACGCGGTATTTTCCCTCTTTAAGTCCCTTTTTGATCTCCCGCTTTTCTGCCGCCGACGAAGAACCCGTGAGCACGGCGAGGGGGTATTCGGGCAGATATTTTTTGATGAGTTCGGCGTTCTGGCGGGCGAGCACTTCGGTGGGGGCGATCATCGCCGCCTGATAGCCCGATCTGAGGGCGCAGTATATCCCCGCGAGCGCGACCGCCGTCTTGCCGCTTCCCACGTCGCCCTGCAAGAGCCTGTTCATTAAATTGGGCGATTTGAGGTTTTTGAATATCTCCGCCGCGGCGAGCTTCTGCCCCCTTGTGAACTCGAACGGGAAGCGGGATATAAAGCCTTTAAGCTCCTCTTCCGTTACCGAATAACTGTTGAGACGGGCGTCGTCCCTTCCCCCGCGAATGACCTTGAACGCCGACACGAGCAAAAAGTATTCCTCAACGGCTATCCGCTCAGAACCCTCTTTTATCTCCTGCGCGCTCTGCGGGGCGTGCACTTTGCGGTACGCCTCGGCAAGGGGCGAAAGGTCGTATTTTTTGATGAGCGGGGCGGGAATACACGAGCGGGGCGGGCATTTTTCGAGCACCTGCTTTACCGCCGCGCGCACTACCCCCTGCGTGAGCGAACCCGAAAGGGAGTAAACGGGCAGAATACCTTTGAGCTTTTCGCGGCTTTCGGCGGGTTCGAACGAGGGGTTGGTCATGGTACACCCCAGCCCGTATTTGTTCTGCACTCTGCCGTAAAAGAGGTATTCGCCCTGTTTGAGCTTTTGGGCTACGTAAGGCTGGTTGAACCATATGGCGTTGAAGATATATCCCCCCTGCTGGCATAACGCCTTTACAAAGGGGCGTTTGGAATAGCGGTTGAGTTCGACGTTCAGCACTTCGCACGCGGTCAGAACCATGTCGTTATGGCGCGCCGAAGCGAGGGGAGTTATTCTCCTCAGATCGACGAAGTCGCGCGGGAAGTGCTTTATAAGCTCCTCCGCCGTGTATATTCCCATTTTGTTGAAGTCCCTTTCGCGCTTTTCCGAAACGAACCTTAATGATGTGAGCTGCATAGGGCGTTGTTGCCGTTATTGCCTTACTTGAAAATTTTTATAAATATATCGAATGTTAAGAATGAAGTTTGAAATTAAATGTAAGAACGAAGTAAATTGCAATTACGAAGTGAGAAAGTTCGAAGAAGCAAGTTATGCAAGGAAAGCGAGGAAAACCCGAAGGAGCTTACAATGACGTAAGTAACTGAGGGTTGCCGCAGCTTGACACAGCAGAACGTAGCTTATTCGGGCTTTGCGGGAGTTAAAAAGGGGGGAGCTACAGCTCCCCCCCCTTTTCACAACTTATTCGAGCGATACCATGTAATAATAGACCGGTTGTCCGCCGAAGTGGAAATCGACGTCGCAGTCGGGGAATTCCTCCGCTACTTTGTCGGCAAGGCTCTGCGCGTCCTCTTCGGTTACGCCCTCGCCGTAGTAGAGGGTTATCATCTCGTGCTCGTCGTTTTTGAGAGCTTTTATGAGTTTTAAGGTAGTCTCGTCGATGGCTTCGCCCTTGGCAAGTATGCGCTTGTTGTCGAGACCTATGATGTCGCCCTCTTTGAGCTTAAAGCCGTTCATGGTGGTATTTCTAACGGCGTACGTCACCTGCCCCGACGACACGTTGTCGATGGCGTGGGTCATGTTCGTCTTGTTCTCGGGTACGGACGCCTCGGGGTTGAACGCGAGCGCGGCGGCAAAGCCCTGCGGTACGTTTTTGGTGGGAATTACGTGAATGGTGCGGTTGTGCACAAGGGCTTTCGCCTGCTCGGCGGCGAGGATTACGTTGGAGTTGTTGGGGAACACGAACACGTTGTCGGCGTTTATCTTCTGCACAGCGTCGGCTATGTCCTGCGCCGAGGGGTTCATGGTCTGTCCGCCCTCTATAACTCTGTCGCACATTAAGTCTTTGAATATCTCTTCGAGTCCCGTGCCCGCGCAGATGGCAAGCATGCCCATCTCCTTTTTCTCGGCTTCGAGCTTGGCTTTGAGCGCCCTGTTCTCTTCGAGCATGTTCTCTATCTTTATTCTGTCAAGCTCGCCGAGTTCGAGCGCGTAGGTCAAGGCGATGCCCGGGGTGTTGGTGTGCACGTGCACTTTTATGAGTTCGAGGTCGCCTATGCAGATAACGCTGTCGCCTATCTGCATGAGCTTTTCTTTGAGCCTGTCGATGTCGGCAAGCGTAGTCATCTGCTTTAAGTTTATAACGAAGAACTCGGTGCAATAGGCAAATTCGATTTCGCCCAAGTCGAGGTTTATAATGTCGGAATTGTCGCCGAACACGTCCTCGTCGCTCTTCTTTTCGATCGCCGCCTCGGTGGGTATCTCGCCGAGTTCGGCGTTGTCGCCCGAAAGCGCGGCAAGGAAACCGCGCATTATGGTCATAAGTCCCACGCCGCCCGAGTCGACTACTCCCGCCTTTTTGAGAACGGGCAAAAGCTCGGGGGTGCGGGCGAGGGCTTCGTCGCCCACTTCGATGAGCGCGGTCAGAAATTCGACGAAATCCTTGTGCTTACTTGCAAGTTTGACAGCCTGCTCGCTCATGAGCCTCACCACGGTGAGAATGGTTCCCTCTTTGGGAATGGACACCGCGCCGTAGGCAACTTTCGTGCCCGCTTCCATTGCCTTTGCAAAGGTCTTTGTGTCGAAACTGTCCTTGGTGTCTCTTATCACCGAACATATGCCGCGGAAGATCTGAGACGAAATAACGCCCGAATTTCCCCTCGCTCCTTTGAGCGCGCCCTTAGAGACCGCGTCGCAGATCTCCTGAAATCTGTTGGAAGTGCAGGCGTTCATCTCGCGCACGGCGGACTGCAACGTGAGCGACATGTTCGTGCCCGTGTCGCCGTCGGGAACGGGGAACACGTTAAGGGCGTCGACCTTTGCCCTGTTTATTTCGAGCATTCTCGCGCCCGAAGCGACCATCTTTCTGAATTCGGTGCTGTTTACCGTTTTTTGCATAGTACTCCTTAAAATTTACGCCGATCCTCTTTCGGCGTGCCGCTTTTTTCGGCGTGCCCTTTTCGGCGTGCCGCCGACTTTTTGCGGCAAACAAACTCGCGCAGAGCTATTTTTTGAGCTTGCGCGGGGGGAATTTTACAGCTTTACGCCTATGATGTTGACGTTCACCGTATCGACTATCATGCCCGTGAAGCGTTCAACTTTGTATTTAATGCTCTCTTTAAGCGACTCGGCGACGGCGTTTATCGACACGCCGTACTTGATTATCACGTTTACGTCGATAAAGATCCTGTCTCCGCTGGTCACGATTTTAACGCCCCTTCCGTCGGGCTGCTTTTTGAGCAGTTCCGAAAAGGAGTCCGAGATCTTGCGCGAGACGGTATCGACAATACCGTAACACTCCAAAGCGGCGTTCTTTGCAACTTTTGCTATCGCCGAATCGGATATGGAAATTTTACCGTACGCATTGCTTGTATTTACCGACATACTTTCTCCTATCCGAATGTTATTTTATACCATTTCGAACCATTTTGCAAGTATTTATCCCGCAGTTTGGGCTTTTTATACCCAAGGAAAATAAAATTATTTTTCAAAACCCGTAAAATTTTAATTTGAGCGGCGTTTTTGGTTGACTTTTTTAAAAAAGGCGTTTATATTTAGAAAGGTCGCAAAATTAAGTGCGGCGTTATTTTGACCTTATAAAAGTCAATTTTACCTCGGAGGTGTTAATAATATGTCGAGAGTTTGTACGGTCTGCGGAAAGGGTCAGACCTCTGGCAACAACGTCAGCCACTCCAAAAGAAGAACGAGAAGGACCTTTAAGGCAAACGTCCAGAAGGTCACCTATATTTCCGGCGGAAAACCCGTTACGGGCTACGTTTGCGCAAGATGCCTTAAAAGCGTCGAAAGAGCGTAACCTTAAAACAGCATAAAATTTTTTGAACCTTTAAGGCGGCGGTACTTTGCGTACCGCCGCCTTTATCGCTGTTAATCTGAAGCGCGCCTCAGCCGTTATAGGGAGAGGAAAACTGCTTGGGCGCGTTTGTAAGGGGCGAGTTGTCGATGAGCTGACCGCTCACGCGCACTTGGGTCATATTTATCTTTACGGCGTTCCACTCCTCTTCGGTTCCGCCGAAGTACACCGTTTTAAGCGCGTCGTCGTTGTGGAAAGCAGGTCCGAAGTACACTTCGTTGTTTTGCACGAGCGCGCCCTTTACCTCGGTAAGTCCCGCGGGAAGATAGAGCTGTTCGAGGGCGGTGCAGTAGCCGAATACGCCCTCGCAAATGACGTGCACGCCCTTGCCCACGACTGCTTTTTTAAGGCTTAAACAGCCGCAGAACGCCGCATAGCCTATGGCGGGCTGAACGACTTTTTCGCCGTTTATCTCCTCTTCGCGCTCGGTAACGCCGTCGGGGATAATCACCTCTTCCAGCCCAGTAAGGTGGAAGGATCGAGGACCTATTCCCCTTAAACTTTGGGGAAAGACGATATTTTTAAGCGCGGTACAGCTTTCGAACGCCCCCAAATTAATTATTTCAAGCCCCTCGGGCAGATTTATTTGGGAAAGGCTTTCGCACGAGTAAAAGGCGTTGTTGCTTATTTCGGTGACAGACGAGGGCAAAATTACCTTTTCGAGTTGGCGGCAGGCGACGAACGAACTCCACTCTATTTTGCCGAGCGTTCCTCCGTCTTCGAACACAACTTCTTTAAGCATGGGACACTCCATAAAGCACGCCCCGCCCAGCTTGTTCACCGAGGCGGGAATGGTGACTTTGGTTATGCGCGAACCCGCAAAACCCTGATCGGCTATCTCCCTTACGGGGAATTTGTTTTCGCCCTCGCCGTACTCGGAAGGGATAACAAGCTCGCCCTTTAACGCCGACGCGCTCCCCGTCACCCGCGCGCAGTAGTACTTTTCGCCGTTCTCCTCTTTAAGCTCGAACGCCGCTTCGCCCGAACAGCCCGCCGCAAAGGGAACGAGAGCCGCCGCAAAAAGCGAGACGAGCGCAACGACGACCGCCGCCCCGCGCGCTCTGTCGGCGCGTTTTTTAAAAGGTATTCCGGAATTTTCCCCGCGCGTTTCAACGCGTTTTCTGCGCGCTGTCGGTTCAACATTTTTTTGTTCGTTAACGGAAAGGGAGCTTTCCGCATTTCTTTCGAGTAACTTCATATCGCCGTCATTATAGCACTTGCGGGCGGATAATGCAAGTTTTTGCCCGCACTATCCCCGCACTTCTTTGAATACCCGCAAAAAATTGCCGCAGGCGAACTTTTGAACGACCCTCGGCGGCAAGCCCTTTTTTTTGAGGCGGTCAAAGAGCGCGGGCATATCTTTCGGCAGTAACGTTTCGTCGGCTCTTGCAACGCCGTCCCAATCGCTCCCGAGCGCGGGGGTATCCTCGCCGCCGATCTTAATAATGTGCATTACGTGCGCGCACGCGAGTTCGAGGCTGTCGCCCTCGCCCAAAAATTTACGGCAGAAATTCAGCCCCACCGCCCCGCCGCTTTGGGCGATCGCGCGGATAAGCCCGTCGGGCAGATTGCGCGCGTTGTCGCAAATTTCGCGGCAGTTCGAATGGCTTGCGACCGCGGGAACCTTATATGAAAGAACTTCCCTCGCGCCCTCGTCGGAAAGGTGGGAGATATCGGGTATTATCCTCTCCTTTATCATAACTTCCAGCGCGCGCCTGCCCCGCTCTTTAAGCCCCGATCCTTCCCCCGAGTTTTTTGCGTTCACCGCGGGATATGCAAGGCTGTTTTCGAAATTCCACACGAGCGACGCCATAATTACGCCGTCAGCCGCAAGGGCGCGCACCGCCCCCTCTTCGCCCTTGGTAAAGCCTATGTTTTCCGAGGTGAGGGCGCAGCACGGCTCGCCCCTTTCACGCGCGCGGACAACGTCCGAAAAGGCGCGCGCGGGAGCAAACTTCCGCTCCCGCGCGCTTTTGTAAAACATATCCCTTGCGCGGACGTACTCCTCCGCGCTCTCCCCCGCGCAAAACGCCGCGAGGCACTCGAAAACACAGCCGCTCTTTTTAAGCTCTTCGCTGTTCACCCTGC
The DNA here is from genome assembly GCA_947629515.1 of uncultured Clostridia bacterium. Classification (GTDB taxonomy): domain Bacteria; phylum Bacillota; class Clostridia; order Christensenellales; family Borkfalkiaceae; genus Coproplasma. The sequence continues at coordinate 17,764 of CANRDY010000013.1, read as the reverse complement.
CCGAAAAGGGCTCTTTTAAGGTGAGCGCGTCGCAGTGCATGTCGGCATATCCCGAAAACAAAATCTTCGCTTACAAATAACCTTTCAAATGTTTTGAAAAATCTTCAACGCAGTCTGTCGAAAAACTCCCCGCGTTCGCGCAAAAAACTCAACGCGTTTGGTCAAAAACGAGTATTTTCGACCTTCGCCCTTTCAGCGTTTTTTGTAAAACGCCCTTAAAATAAAACGGATGGGTCTGGGCGGTTTAACGCAAATTATTGTCATACTTCCCCCTCATTGACTATAATAAGGGCGAAGCCGTCGACTTTTATGAACGCCTCTTTGCTCAAAACGACGTTCGATATACCGCGGCACTCCCCGTAGCCGAGGACGGGCGGATAGGCGTACTTCATTCCCCTAAAATCCATTATATGCAGACTTTCGCCGAAAGGCAACAGCGACGCCGTTCTTCCGCAAAATTCCCCGAGTCCGAAAACGCCCGTAAAGCAGAAAATTTTTGAGCGGTTTGTAAAGAGCGCGTTTTTTATCCCCCTTTGGGCGCAGTAACGCAAGAGGTGCAGATTGCCCAGAAAGTGGTCCTCTCTGCCGCCGCCTCCGCCGTAGAACTCCACCTCGTCCGCGCCGTCGTCTATCGCCTGTCTTAACGCTATTTCGCCGTCGGTGAAGTCCTTTTCGGACGGATATATCCTTGAAGGAAGAGGGGTCGGAATGAAGGGAAGCGAGTCGTAATCGCCTATGTTGAAGTCTATTTTCACCCTGTCTTTCGCCCACATATACGCCCCGTCGCAGCAGTACACCTTTGCGTCAGACGCGTCTATATCGCCCCCGTGCGGTTCGCCGTTCAACAAAATGACCGCGCGCATTTTCAGCCCCTCAGCTTTTCAACGGTCTTTGCGGGGTCTGCCGAGCGGAAGAACGCCGAGCCTGCCACAAGCACGTTCGCGCCCGCCTCGATTACCCGCTTTGCGTTTTCCTCGGTTATGCCGCCGTCGACTTCGATGTCCCTTTCAAGCCCCCTTGCAAGGAAGAACGAGCGCGCCTTTTCGATTTTTTGAAGCGCGCTTTCGATGAACTTCTGCCCGCCATAGCCGGGGAACACGCTCATTATGAGCAGCATGTCGAACTTGTCGGCAAGGGGCAGTACCTTTTCCACGGGCACGTCGGGATTTACCGCTGCCCCGCTCTTTATCCCGCGGCTTTTTATAAGGTCGAGAGTCTCTTCAAGATAGCTCTCCGAAATCTTTGCGCACGCCTTATAGTGCACGGAAATTATGTCCGCGCCGCCGTCTACAAAAAAGCCCACCTGCGTTTTGGGGTGCTCTGTCATGAGGTGACAGTCGAGCGGAAGGCGCGTGAGCGGGCGGATATTTTTGACCATCTGCCCGCCGAAAGTTATGGGTTCGACGAAAGAACCGTCCATGACGTCGCAGTGAATGAGATCTGCTCCGCTCCTTTCGCACAGTCCGACCGCATTGCCCATAGCCGAAAAGTCGGCGGAGAGTATCGAGGGCGCAATCTTTATCTGCATTGTAACTCCTTTGCCCGCGCGGGGCTTTTAAAAAGCGTTATAAAAGGTCAGTCAAATAATAAAAACCGCAATATATATTGAGGTTTCAGTTGTTTTGCGAACCGCCCGAGGTGATGTTAGGACAATTTTCGGGGGCGTTGTCCGAGCCGTTCGGACAATTATCCGTATCGTTCGGGGGAACGTTCCCCAAACCTCTGTCTTTGATATACTTTGCGCGGAGCTGTCCGCACGCGCCGCCTATGTCCGAGCCCGTCTGCCGCCTTAAAGTCGCCGAGATGCCCCGCCTTTGAAGCTCTTTTAAGAAGGCGTTGACATTGCCCGCGGGCGAGGGCGAAAGATCGCGCTCCTCGACGCCGTTCAGCCTTATAAGGTTGACGTGGCATGGCTTGCCCGAGAGCAGCCGCGCAAGGCTTTCGGCGTGGCGGATATCGTCGTTTTTGCCGCCTATGAGGGTATATTCGAAGATATACCGCCTGCCCGTCTTTGCGAACCAATGCTCGCACGCCCTTAAAATTTCGGCTATTTTGTACCTCTTTGCGATCGGCATTATCTGCGCCCTCTCGCCGTCGTCGGTGGCGTGGAGAGAGATTGTGAGATTTAATGGTATCCCCTCTTCGGCAAGGTCGTATATTTTTGGCGCAAGCCCGCACGTAGAAAGGGATATGTTGCGCGCGGATATATTAAGCCCGTTCGGCGAGGTGAGGTTCTTTAAGAACTTTATAACGTTTTGATAGTTGTCGAGCGGTTCGCCGCTTCCCATTAAAACGACGTTTGTGACCCCTCTGCCCTTGCCCTCGTTTTGGGCGTTCATTATGACGACCTGCGCCAGAATTTCCCCCGCGGTGAGGTTGCGGATAAGCCCGCCGAGGGTGCTTGCGCAGAACTTACAGCCCATGGCGCAACCCGCCTGCGTGGAGACGCACGCAGTATTTCCGTAGGAATACCTCATCAGAACGCCCTCGACAATGCTCCCGTCGGAGAGCGCGAAAAGGTATTTTTTTGTGCCGTCGGAAGAGACGAAAGTCTGTTCGACGCGCACGGCTTCGTCCTCGAATCTCTTTATAAGTTCGCCTTTCAACGCGCCGTCGATGTTTATCTCCGAAATCTTTTTACCCCGTAAAAGCCCCGTGCTTATCTGCCGCGCGCGGAAGGCGGGCGCGCCTGCTTCCTTTACAAGTTGTTCAAGCTCCTCAAAGGAGAGATCCTGCAATATATCTTTCATTTTTTAATAAATCCCGTCAGAAAAAACCCCGCGCCGAGGGAAATATTCGGCACAAACTGCAACCCCCTTCCCGTGTCGATCGAGGGCAAGGGCGATGAGGGTATTTCAAGTCCGAACTCGTCCGTACTCTGCAAAAAGGCGTATACCACGCTGTCGTTTTCCTCGGGCAGAAGCGAGCAGGTCGAATACCATAGCCGCCCTCCCCTTTTGACATAGCGCGCGCAGTTCGATAAAATTGCAAGCTGTTTTTGCGCGAGGGCGGGGATATCCTCTTGCTTTCTGAACAGCTTTATGTCGGGGTTCTCGTTTATGACTCCCGTGCCCGAGCAAGGCGCGTCGACGAGCACGGCGTCGAATTTTTCTTCCCATTCGGGGAAGAATACCGAGCCGTCGCGCAACTGCGCGCTCACGTTCTTCACCCCCGTTCTGAGGGCGTAACTTTCGATGAGTTTTACCCTGTGCGGGTGAACGTCGCACGCGACCACGGCAGAAAATTTTGCCGAGAGCGCGATCGCCTTTCCGCCCGGCGCGGAGCACGCGTCGAGCAGAGTTCCGCCCCCTTTAAGTTCCCTTTCGGCGGCTCTGCCCACGGCGTCGCATATAGCCGCCGAACCGACCGACTGAAAGGTGTACTCCCCCCTTTCGAACCCGCCGTCGCGCACGAAGTTTGGGAAGATATACACTCCCTCGAAAGGCGTGGGGATATGCGGCGACGAAAGGTAGTTTTTCGGGTCTTTGAAAAAGCGCACGCACACGCCCGCGGAGGGTGCCGAGAGTATCTCTTCCGCCTGTCGCTTATAGCTTCGCTTTAACTTTTTTACGAGCCATAAAGGGGTGGAAGTGCGTTCGGCAATGCCCTCGTCCCCCTCGCTTTCGGGCGGTAGGGAATACGAGCGCAAAAATGCGTTGACAAAGCCCGAAGCCCCGTCCTTGCCCGCCTTTTTGGCAAGCTCGACGGCGCAGTCGGCGACCATATAGTCGTGCTTGCCCATAAATTCGAGCATATATACGGCTATTTTTAATATTAGCTTTACCGAAAGTTTTGGGCTTTTGCGGGTGTTGAACGCAATTACCTTTTCAAGATAACAGTCCTTTTCGACTACCCCGTAGCAGATCCTGACCGTTCGCCCCCTGTTCAAGGGTTCCGTCGGCGTTTCGGCTATCGCCTGTTTTAAGTACGTCCCCTCTTTGTACACCTTCAAGAGCACGAGATAGGGATCGGCAAGGGGGTTAGTCAAGTACGTCGCCCGCCTTTATCTTTCTTCCGTTGACAAAGTCGGCGGCGGTCATTGCCCTGCCGCCCGCGGGTTGCAGAGAGGTTATCTTAATGCTCCCCTTGCCGCATGCGACGGTAATTCCGCTCTTGTCGGCGGCGGTCACCTCGCCCGCCTTTCCCCCGCGCTCTTCAACGACCTTGCAGTTCAAAATATTGAGCGCGCCGCCCCTCAAAAGGCAATACGCCGCGGGGGCGGGGCTGAACGCGCGCACCTTTCTGGCAAGCTCTTCGGCTTCCCCCGTAAAGTCGAGGCGGGCGTCCTCTTTTTTTATCTTTTTGCAGTAAGTCGCCGCGCCGTCGTCCTGCAACAGCAGTTGTACGTTCCCCGCCCTTAAAAGGGCGATCGCCTCTACAGCCGCCTTTGCGGAGAGCAGCGAAAGCTCTTCCGAGAGTTCGCCGCACGTCTTTTCGCCCACCGAACACCTCTTTACAAGCAGTATATCCCCGCAGTCAAGCCCCTTTTCGGTCTTCATTACGGTGACGCCCGTGTCGCGTTCGCCCGCAAGTATTGCCGACTGAATGGGCGAAGCCCCGCGAAAGCGCGGCAGAAGCGAGGCGTGCAGATTCCACACCCCGCCCGAAAAGAGGTTCAATATCTCCTCCGAAAGTATCTGCCCGTAGGCGCAGGTCATCATTATATCCCCGCCGAGAGCGCGCACGTCGTCGGTGTGTTTGCGTATGTCGTCGAAGTCGTAAACGGGCAAGCCGACCGAAAGCGCGAACGCCTTTACGGGCGTGGGGGTGAGCGTTTTTTTTCTGCCGAACGGGCGGTCGGGCTGCGTTATGACCGCTATCACCTCTTCGCCCGAATCCAAAAGTTCTTTGAGCGGGGCAACGGCAAATTGCGGCGAACCCGCGTAGACTATCTTCATTGTCCGTCCTCTAAATCGTAGACTTCCGACGCCTTGTCGGTGTATAACACGCCGTCGAGGTGGTCGAGCTCGTGGCAGACCGCGCGGGCGAAGAACCCCTCGCAGGTCAGCTTGTGCTTGCGCCCGTCTCTGTCGCGGTATTCGGCTTTAACGCGCATGGGGCGCGTGACCGTGCCCTGCTTGCCCTTTAACGAAAGACAGCCCTCGGGTCCCGTCTGTTCGCCCTTGACGGCGACTATGCGCGGGTTGATAAGCTCGAAAAAGCCCTCTTCCACGTCGATGACGACGGCGCGCACGGGAACGCCTATCTGGGGCGCGGCAAGCCCCGCTCCGTTTTCGGCGCGCACGGTGTCGCGCATGTCGTCGAGCAGTTTTTTAAGCTCGCCGTTGAAGTTCTTTACGGGGTCGCACACCCGCCTTAAAACGGGATCGCCCTCCTGCAAAACATATCTCGTTGACATATCCGCTCCTTTTTAAGGGTCTTTATGGCAAAATTACAATATATATCGATATTTAAGAGAGATTTGCGGGGTTTTCTTCGACATAGCACAACACGCTCGAAGAGGTGTTTTTCGCCGCTATGTCGTAAATTTTCCCCAACAGTCTGCCGTCGTCGAGGCGCATGAGCACCTGATAGCGGTATTTGCCCTGTATCCTCTTTATGGGCGAGTGCATGCGGTTCATGAATATAAAGCTATCGGGCTCGAGAGTTCTCAGTTCTTCAATGGAAAAGTACACGCTTTTGAGGGCTTCGAGAGCCTTTTTTTCGTCCTCGGATGTGACCATCACCCTGCACACGAGGGAGTACGGGGGAAAGCGGGTAGCCTTTCTTATCTGCGCCTCGTTGCCGAAAAAGCCCTCGTAGTCGTAGGCGACGGCGTAGCGCAAAATTATGTTCTCGGGGCTGTACGTCTGCAAGACCACCTTGCCCTTTTGCCCCGCCCTGCCGCTTCTGCCCGCGACCTGCGTTATGAGCTGAAAGGTCCGCTCGCCGCTTCTGTAATCGGAAAAATGTAAACTCATGTCGGCGTCGAGTATGCCCACGAGAGTGACCGAGGGGAAGTCGTGCCCCTTGGCTATCATCTGCGTTCCCACGAGGATATCCGCCTCTCTGCGCTTGAACGCGTTTAGTATTTTATAGTGACCGTCCTTGCCCGAGACGGTGTCGTTGTCCATTCTTATTATCCTTGCGGCGGGGAAGAGGGTTTTTAGGTCGGAAACTACTTTCTGCGTGCCCGTGCCGCCGTAGTGCAGACGCCTGCCCCCGCACTCGGGGCAGCTTGTCGGCATTTTGTACCTCGCCCCGCAGTAGTGGCATTTGAGGCAGTTCTCCTCGCTGTGGTAGGCGAGCGATACGTCGCAGTTGCCGCACTTGCACACATACCCGCAGTCGCGGCAGATGACCGTGTGCGAATAGCCTCGCCTGTTCAAAAAGATTATCGCCTGATTGCCGTCGGAAAGGGTCTTTGAAAGCTCTTCCCGCAAGGCGTACGAAAAGGCGGAGTTGTTGCCCCTTTTCACCTCTTTTCGCATGTCGGCGATTATTATCTCGGGCAGGGGTTTTTTGTTTATCCTTTCGGGAAGTTTTATGAGGTTGTACTCCCCGTCGAGAGCTTTAAGGTAACTTTCGACCGACGGCGTCGCGCTCCCCAACACGAGCTTGCAGTCGTTGTATTCCGCCCGCCAGAGGGCTATATCCGCCGTGTTGTAGCGGGGCGCGCTCTCCGAAACGTACGAGCCGTCGTGCTCTTCGTCTATTATTATAACGCCTATGTTTTGCAGGGGGGCGAACACCGCGCTCCGCGCGCCTATGGCTATCTTTGCTTCGCCCGAGCGCAGTCTGCGCCATTCGTCGAACCGCTCGCCCGCCGAAAGTCCGCTGTGCAGTATCGCCGCCGCCCCCTTGAAACGGGCGCGCAGCTGCGAGAGCATCTGCGGGGTCAGCGATATCTCGGGAACAAGAAAGATCGCCGTCTTTCCCGCCTTTATCCTGTCGGCTATGAGGTTGAGATATATCTCTGTTTTGCCGCTTCCCGTAACGCCGTGAATGAGCTGTACGCGCTTTGAAGAGCTTTCGATATTTGTTATTGCCGCTTCCTGCGCGGGGGTGAGCTGCTTGGGCTGTTCCTTTCCCTCTTCATCCGAAAAGGGCACGCGCGAGACCTCGCGCCGTTCGAACTCCGCCACCCCCTTATCCCTCAGGGCGTTGACCGCGCTCCGTCCGAACTTTTCGCAAAGGGGGGTAAGTTCGCACTCGCCGTGTTCTTTTAAGTAAGCCGCCGCTTCCGCCTGTTTTTTCGCGCTTTTGGGGAACGCGTAGTCGGTGTTTTTGGGTATTACAAAGGTCTTGTACGCCTCGGAAACCTTGCCCAATCTCATCTCGGAGGGCACAAAAAGGCGCAGAGCCGCCGCCTTGGGCGTTCTGAACCTCTCGGATATCCTTTCGACGAGACTTAAACATTCGGGCACGAGAGCCGGAACTTCGTCGAAAACCCCCGCTATCGGCTTTACCTTTGCGGGGTCTATCGAACACCTGTCCGAGACCGATATGACAAACCCCTCTATTACCCGTCCGCCGAAGGGAACTTTTACCCTGCTCCCCGCGTTGAGACCGTCCGGGCAGGAGTATTCGAATATCCTGTCTACCTGACTGTGCGCTATGTCGACTATTACCTGTGCGTACATCTTTTCCTGTGCGTATTTTTTTAGGTCAATAAAACGCGCGTTTTTAACGGGCGTCGTGTGCGCGTTCGCGTTAAAAACACTGCGTTCTTAACGGGCGTATTTAACGCGTTCGAACCTTGCGTGTTTAACGCGTTCTTAACGGGCGTTCAAAAAATTTTCGGGCGTAAATGACGCGCCGCGTACCCCAAATACGTGTACGCGGCCGAAACTCAATCCTTTACGCACCTGATCTTGCCGTCGGCGATCTCCTTTGCCGCAACGGCGAGTTCCTTTATTATCTCGGGGCCCGCGGGGGGATTTGCCTGCGAAGCCTCGATTATCTGCCGCGCGCGCTTGGAAGCCACAACGCACAGCGCATAGCGCGATACGGGCTGATCGTCGGTGCCGAGTTTGCGTATGAGCACGTCTACCGAGGGTGAATTTATCATATGCCTTTCTCCTTTCTGTCCTTTATTATGCGTTCTACCCGCCCGACCGCCTCGCCGAGGTCGTCGTTTATGACGGTATAGTCGTATTCTTCCTTCTTCGAAAGCTCGTAAGAGGCGCGTTTGAGTCGCTCGCGTATCTTATCCTCTTCTTCCGAACCCCTGCCTTTGAGCCTTTTTATAAGCTCCTCTTCGCTCGGCGGAGCTATCATTATGAGAAGAGCCGAGGGGTACGATCTCTTCACCTGCAACGCGCCGTCCACGTCTATTTCGAGGAGCACGTCGCCGTATTTGAGTTTTTCTTTAACGAACGCCGCGGGCGTGCCGTAGTAGTTGCCGAAGTGCTCGGAGTATTCCAGAAAACCGCCGTTTTTGAGCATTTCTTCGAACTTTTCGCGGGTGATGAAAAAGTACGCCTCGCCGTCCTTTTCGCACTCGCGCGGGGCGCGCGTGGTGCACGAGACCGAAAGGCTGTAATTGCCCCTCTTTTTAAGTTCGCCCACTATCGTGCCCTTGCCCACGCCCGAAGGTCCCGAAAGCACTATCAAAAGATTCCGCATACTCACTCCACGTTCTGAACCTGCTCGCGCACCTTTTCTATCTCGTTCTTCAAAGCAAGCCCCAGACGCGTTATTTCAAGGTCGTTTGATTTGGAGCAGATGGTGTTCGCCTCGCGGTTGAACTCCTGCACGAGGAAGTCGAGCTTTCTGCCCACTATCTCCTCGCCGCAGATGGCGCGGAATTGGCTTATGTGCGAAAAGAGCCTTGTAAGTTCCTCGTCTATGTTGCTCTTGTCGGCGAAGATCGCCGCTTCCGAGAGGATGCGCGCCTCGTCCACTCCCGCCGCGCCGAGTATCTTGTCCATTTTTGCCTTTAACTTTTCGCGGTAGTTTTCGGCGACAAGGGGCGCGCGCTGCTTTACGGCTTCGGTAAGCCTTTCTATCTCGTCCATGCGCGAGAGCATGTCGGCTTTTAACTTTTCGCCCTCGGTCTTTCGCATGGCGTTGAGTTTTTCGAGCGCGGCGCGGACGGCTTTTATCATTGCGTTCTTCAGATCGTCGTCCAAAGAAGTATCCTCTTCAGCCCTTAAAACCTCGGGGTAGCGCAAAATTCCCGTTACGGTAACGTCGTTTTGCGCCTCGGGGAAGAGCGCGGCTATCTTTGCCGCCGCCTCGGCGTACGCCTTTGCGGTGGCGGTATCTATCGAAAATGTCTTTGCGCGTTCGCGCTTGTCGGTATACGATAAATATACGTCGGCGTGCCCACGCGTGATATATTCCCTTATTATACCGCGGATATTCTCCTCTTCGGCGGCGAAAGCGCGGGGGCATTTCAGATTGGCGTCGAGGTAGCGGTTGTTGACGGTCTTTATCTCCGCCGAGACCTCGATACCGTCAAATGAAAGCGCGCTTCTGCCATATCCCGTCATACTCAACATATACAGTTCACCCCCATTTATAAGAGTATAAACATTATATCAACAATTTTGGTAAATTACAAGCGTTTGCGCAACAAAAACTTGCCCTTGTTACCTTTTGAAAAATATATTTTTTGAGGCGTATATTTCCCGAAAGGCGGGCAATAACCTTTACGTAACCACGGGGGGCTGAAAGATGAAAGTTGCAAGGCGGATATTTCCAATTATATTTTTGATTGCGCTCGCCTGCGCGTTCGCGCTCTTCAGGCAAAGGCTTGCCTTCGACATGGGAAAGGGCTACATCTTTTACTGCGGAACAAGCTCGCGCGATTGCCGCGAGGTAAAAACAAATTCCCCCGCCCTTTTGCGCCTTGCGTTAAAGGACGTGTGCGGGGAGTGCGCCGAGTACGACAGCCTCGAGCTCGAAGAGTTTTTGAGCAAAGTGAACGCAAAGGTGCTCTTTGAAGAGGAGCTTTCGGACAGCGTAAACTACTACTGCTCGGCAGACCTGCCCTATTCGGTGGAGCTGTACGGGCAGACGGTAAACCTGCATATCTGCGTCAAAGAGGACGGCGTTAAAGTCGCCTCGCCCATAATCTTCGGCGGATATTAAAAAAATATAAAACAACAAGGAGTTGAAATCATGAAAGACAAGGAAAAGATCAAACCCACGAAGAAGAGAGTACTTTTGTACTACCTCGTGCTTGCCGCATGTATTTTGGTGATCGCGGCGATAACGATCGCGGTGGTATTTGCGGTACGCGGAGGAGAGACAAACCTGCTCGGCGAGAGCAACGCCGACATTACCGATCCCTCGGACGAGCAGACGGGCGGCGAGAAAGACCCCGAAGGTTCGGGCGGTTCTGCCGACACCTCGTCGAAGTATGAGTTCATAGTGCCCATACGCGAGGTAAACCTCACAAAGGCGCACGTGTTTGGCTACGACAAGACCATGGACTGGTATCGCTTGCACGAGGGCATGGACTTTACCGCCAAGGCGGGAACCGAGGTGCTTGCCGCCGTGGACGGAACGGTCAAGTCGGTGACCAGCGACGACGTTCTGTACGGGACCGAAGTTACCATAGAGCACGCGAACGGCGTTACCACGGTGTACAGGTTCATCGACGCCTCGGAAACTCTTAAAGAGGGAAGCAAGGTAAACCGCGGCGACGTTATCGGAACCGTGGCGGTTGCGGAGGGCGTCGAAAACCTCGACGGCGACCACCTGCACTTCGAGGTGTTCCGCAACGGCGAAGTCGTAGACCCCGACGAATACCTCAATATCCTCTCCAAGTAAAAGACCGAAAAGCGGTTGAAAGCCGTTGAAAGTCCGGAACGCGGTCGGAAGTCGAAAACGAGGTTGAAAATTTTATAAAAAGCGGCAAAAAATCGCCGCAAAAAAATAAAAAACAACAAAAAGGCGGGCGCAAATTCCCCCCGAAGCCCGCCCTCTCCCCTCTCCGAAAAGTCGTCGGAGAGGGGTTTTTTGTTGATTTTAACAAAGCCGTTAAAGCAGTTTTCACTTTCCGCGCGAAAAATGTTAATTAACAAAAGATTTTGTTAAGCGTGAAAATTTTTTACAATTTTTTTGTTCATTAACGGAAAATTAACATATTTTATAGGTGTTCACATATAATATTGTTAGAAATTCACAAAAATAAAATTTTTAAAAAATGTTAAAATGTTATTGACTAACAAAAAAATTAATGCTATACTGCAACCGAAATCAAGGCAAAGGAACTTGATTTTAAGTTGAATACTTTTAAGGAGGTATTTGCAATGTTCTACGATTACTTGAATGAACTCGAAGAAAGAAACGAAATCTACGGGGTTTCGCCCTTGGCTTACGTTACGCTTTCGTGCGCGAGATAATCAAGGCGGAACAAGTGCGGCGAGGCTCGCCGCAAGAAAACGGGCGGTCTTTGGCGACCGCGCAAAGCAATCGGTTTTGACTGCCGCGGCAAAGCGGCGTTGAGACCGAAAGGAGAGCGGCATTTACCCGCCGCGAGGACAGGAGCGGCTTTACCCGCCGCGGAAAGTTAAGCGGCATTTACCCGCCGCGAGAAAAAGTGCGGCTTTATTGCCGCAACGTATGAAAATATCTTTTCAAGGAGGTTTTCAGATGGTTTACGACAAACTTAACGAATTGGAAGAAATAAACGAAATTTACGGGGTTTCGCCCCTTGCCTACGTCGTACTCAACTGCGCAGGCTGATAAGAGCATTTGAAGAACTCCCCCCGCGCTCCGCGCGGGGGGAGTTGATTTTTTAAATGGAGACCGCCGCCGAGGGAAGGGGGAAATTTCTAATAATAACTGTCATTTCGACCGAAGCAAGCGAACGCGAGCGAAGTGGAGAAATCTATTCCGCAGTATAGCGGAGTTTTTATAACAAGGCGGTATTATTTTAGAATAGGGTTCGCGTTTCAAAGTGCCCCGAGCAGACCACGGGGGGATTCTCTCGCTCAATCCCGCGCCTATGGCGCGTGTCATGTCGTTCGAAATGACAGTGCCTTATGTTGCTCCGATAATATTTGGAAAACACCCCCTCAGTCTGTTTACACAGACAGCTCCCCCTCGCGGCTTGCCGCGAAGGGGAGCGAATATTTTTTCCTTATTCCCTCCCCCTTGGTAAGGGGGAGGAATTAAAGGTGGGGGTTGCCCGTACGAAGTGAAAAAGGTTTGGTTGCCCTTGCAAGAACGAAGTTAGAAAGTTCGAAGAAGCAAGTTATGCAAGGAGCGTGCGTAAACGACGAAGGGAGCGTACACAGAAGTACGTAACCGAGGAGTGCGCAAGCGCGACACAGCAGAACGCCGCTTATTCGGGCTTTTCGGGAGTTATACGAAGTTTACGGCAGCAAAGTGGCGATTTTTTGTAAAAACTCCTCGCTCCCCAACACAACGGGTTCCACGCCGTCGCGATGGAAAAGGGGCAAAAGATCGCCCGTCATAAACCCGCTTTCGATGGTATCGATACACGCCCGTTCGAGCCTGTCCGCCAACTCGCAAAGGGCGGAATTGTTGTCCTTTTCGCCCCGCTTTCTGAGCGCGCCCGTCCACGCCCATATGGTGGCTATGGGGTTGGTGGAAGTCTTTTCGCCCTTTAAGTGCCGCATATAGTGGCGCGTTACCGTACCGTGCGCCGCCTCGTACTCGAAGTTCCCGTCGGGCGAGACGAGCACCGAGCTCATCAGCCCCAACGAGCCGTATGCCGAGGCGACCATGTCGCTCATGACGTCGCCGTCGTAGTTCTTACACACCCACAAAACGCCCCCCTCGCTCTTAACGATGCGCGCGACGGCGTCGTCTATAAGGGTGTACATGTAGTATATCCCCGCCTCTTCGAAGCGTTCCTTAAATTCGCGTTCGTAAATTTCGGCAAAGATATCCTTAAATCGGTGGTCGTAGATCTTTGAAATGGTATCCTTTGCGCCGAACCACACGGGCAACTTTTCGGAGAGCGCGTAGGTGAAACAGCTGCGGGCGAACGACGAGACCGACCCGTCGAGGTTGTGCACTCCCTGCACTATACCGTCGCCCTTAAAGGCGTGAATGAGCTTGCGGCGAACTTCCTTCCCCCTTTCGTCCTCTATTACGAGGTACGCGCTCTCGCCCGCGCCCGCTCTGTCCTCGACGGCGTTGTATATGTCGCCGTAGGCGTGACGGGCGATGACTATCGGCTTTTTCCAGCCGCTCACAAGGGGGGATATGCCCTTTACGGGAATGGGCGCGCGGAACACCGTGCCGTCGAGAATACGCCGTATAGTGCCGTTGGGGCTTTTCCACATCTCCTTTAAGTTGTACTCCTCCACCCTCTGCGCGTTGGGAGTTATGGTGGCGCACTTTACGGCAACGCCCAACCGTTTTGTTGCCTCCGCGCTCTTTACGGTAACTTCGTCGCAGGTTTTATCGCGCTCTTTAAGCCCCAAGTCGTAGTACTCGGTTTTAAGGTCGACGTAGGGCGTTATGAGTATGTCCTTGACCCAACGCCATAAAACGCGGGTCATTTCGTCGCCGTCCATCTCCACTATGGGGGTAGTCATGGCTATCTTGCCCATTCTTTCTCCTTGCGCGCAAAAGGTCTTATTTTGGGTGAACCAAAAAGCCCGACCCTGCCGTTCAAACTTTTTAAGCTATCTTGCGGGGAAAGTCTGTTTAACGGCGCGCGGCTTGCGTTATTTTTATATAATTATAACTTATTTGGGGCGCATTTTACAAGCGTTTGAGGGTATATTCCGCAGTATTCCCGTAGTTATTATCGCCTTTTTACCGCCGTAAAAAGAGGCGCGCGCCTCTTCGATAATTTTTAAGAGCACTTCGCCGAACTCCCGATAGGAGCGCGAGACGAGGTACTGCGAGAGCGAACCGGGCACGGTGTTGACCTCGCTCAAATAAATCTCCCCGCCGCAGACGATGAAGTCGAAGCGGGCTATCCCGCGCATGCCGAGGGCGGCGAACACCCTTTTTGTGATGTCCTTGATTTCGCTTGAAAGCTCTTGGGGGATATCGGCGGGAAAGACCGATCTTCCACCGCCGCCGTACTTATCCTCAAAGGTGAACACTCCGCCGCCGAAGAGCGATTCCTCGCACTCGGTGACCTGTACGCCCAGCAAAGTGCGGTATGCCGCGCAGTTTATCTCGCGCCGCGGGAAGAGGTACTTTTCGGCTATCGCGCCGCCGTCGAGGGCAAACGCCGTGTTCAACGCCTCCGCAAGCTCTTCGGGGTTTTCGACCTTTTCGACCCCTATGCTCGAACCGAGGGTGAGGGGCTTTATTATGAGGGGGAAGCCGAGCGAAGCGAGGCTTTCTTTGTCGTCTGCGGACGTAATTTTTTTAAAGGGCGCGGTGCGCACGCCGAGGGCTTCGAGCACGAGCTTTGTGTAGTACTTGTTGAGGAACGCCGACGAGGCGAACTCATCAGAACCCGCAAGGGGTATGCCCGCCATGGCGCACAGCCCCGAAAGCCCGCCGCCCTCGCCGCTTCCGCCGTGACAGCAGTTCAAAAGGCAGTCGGCTTTGTAAAACCTCTTTATCTTCCCGCTCTTCGAAAGTTCGTACAGCCCGCCGTCGGCGACTATCGCGCGCTTAAAGCCCTTTTTGTACAGCTCGGGGCGGGGCTTGGGAGCGCGGCTCAAAAGGGCGTTCGGGGTTTGACCGCGGGCGTTGGGGGAAGGATCGCAACGGGCGGGTTCGACCGAGGGGTCAATAAGGGGTCGATCCGGAGCGGGTTTATTAAGAGTTTTATCGAGGGCGGGTTTGTCGAGGGCGGCGAAAGCCGAAATTTCGAACAGCTTTTCGCCCGTATAAAAGACGCCGTCCTGCGATATGTAAAGAGGAACGACCCTTACGCCCCGCTTTAAGAGGACGTTTGCCGCCATAATACCCGTGACGCACGAAATCTCGTTTTCGTTCGACGCGCCGCCGAACGCAACAATGACGTTCATAAAAAAATTCACCTCCGCAATTTTTTTTGCTTTGGTGGATCGGGGATTTTGGCGGTGGTATTTGAAAAAATTAAGCGCGCCGAGCGGGGGTTGTTATGCAGTGTACTAATGACAGTGCCGTATGTTGCTCCGATAATATTTTGAAAACACCCCCTCAGTCCGCGTTGCGGACAGCTCCCCCTCGTAAACGAAGGGGCGCGAATATTTTTCCTTTCCCCCCCCCTTCGCTTGCGAGGGGGGAGAATGAAAGAGGGGGGTGCCTTGCGTTGAACAGCACGCACGCACGTATACCCTCAACGCCGTTAAGACACTTGCTCATGCGGAACGCTTGCTCGCGTTGAACAGCCCCTCCGCTTGTCTTGCTTCCCCGCCGTTAAGACACTTGATCAAACGGAACGTTTGCTATACATATATATCGGGCAAATCGTTGAGGAAGAGAACGCAGTCGCCCTTTTGAAGGACGCCGCGCAACAGCTCTTCCGCGGCTTTGAGGTCGGGCGCGGTAAGCAGTTTTTGGGGATCGCCGCCGCCGTCGAGATAGCCCTCTTTTACGGGCGTTATCAGCGTTTCGCCCACGAGTATCACGCAGTCAAGCCCGACGAGTTCGCCGCCGAGGGCGTAATTTTCGCTCTCTTCCAGAACGCCCAGCTCGACAAGCCCGGGGGTAACGCAGATCTTCGAACCCCCGAAAAGCCGAAGGGCGGCAAGCGCGGAACGCGCGCCGACAACGTTGGAGTTGTAGCCGTCGTCGAGCACATATACCCCCTCGCTCTGCATAAGTTCGAGGCGGTGCGCGATAAATTCGCACTTTTCAAGCCCCGAGCACACCTCGTCGAGGCTCATTCCCAGCGCGAACGCGACCTCGGCGGCAAGGGCGCAGTTAGTTGCCGAGTGCCCGCCGAGCAGTTTAATTTTAACTCTCCTCTCTTCGCCGCCGTGAAAGAGGGTGAAAGCCGTGCCGTCCGTGCCGCAGACTATGTCGCGCACGCAGTCGGCTTCGACTTTTTTCGCCTCGCAGTCCTTATAATATTCGAACGCGTCGGGGGCGATCACGGCCAAATCGCTTGCGGCGGCAATTGCCTTCCCCTTCTCTTCTACGATATTTTCAAGCGTTTTGAAAGTTTCGAGGTGCTGGGGGCAAATGCCCGTTAAAACCGATATATTCGGGGGGCAAATTTTGCAGAGCTCCGAAATATCACCCACGTTCCTCGCCCCCATTTCGGCTATGAATATATCGTATTTTTCGAGATCCGAACCGTTAAGTGTGAGGGCTATCCCCGCGGGCGTGTTGTATGAGCGGGGCGTGGACAGAACCGAGAACTTCTGCGAAAGCACGGTCGAGAGTATGTTTTTTACGCTCGTCTTGCCGTAACTGCCCGTTACGGCTATGACTTTCAATTTTGAAGCCGACAGCTTTTTTTCTGCCTTGCGGACGTAGGAGTTATTCAGAGGCGCTTCGACGACAAACGAAATAACGCACGCCAACGCCGTCAGCGGCAAAGACAAAAGGGGAAAGATCGCAAGCGGAACATATCTGAAAAGGGTGAACACATCGTTTTTCCACACTTCCGAAGCGAAGTTCAAAAGGCAGACGCAAAGGTACGCGAGCACGGCTACTATGAAAAAGAGCAGTGCGTACAGCCTTGTGAAGCGGGGCGTGAAAGAGGCGTGCGTGCGCTTTTCAGCCTTTTTGTCGGCGACGGCGTACAGCGCGAAGAATATCACGAACGCCGCCGCGCCCGCGACTGCCGCCCACTCCCCCGCGAACCAGAACGCCAGCGACAACACCGCCGACGACAGCGCGCACAGCATCGTCAAAAGGCTTTGACGAAGCAACGCGGGGTTGTTCTTTTTGCCCGCCCATAAAAAGAGCTTTTTGGGACTGTAACCGAGGTTCTGCAAAATTCCCGCCACCCTCAGCAAAGTCACGCAAAAAAATATTGAAAATATTGCCGCGACCGCAACGCACTCGGCGGTCTTTGCGGGTGAGATGAAAAACATTTCCGCACCTTTAACGCCGATATATATCGGCTTTTTTTATTGCTGTGTGTAAATTACGTTACTCAAAATAAAGTTTTTTGCCGCGCGTTGTTTTTATCGTCGGATACGGTTTTTACCGCCACGCGTTGTTTTTACTTCTCCGTATAGAATTGCAGTATATTTTTGTTGAAAAGTTCGGGGTGTTCCGAAAAGCAGAAGTGCCCGCCTTGAGTCACCAAAAACCTGCTGCCCCGAATGAGTTTATTGAAGGTTTCGCCCTCTTCGAAAGGCGGGGTAACTTTATCCGCGCTTCCGTAGACGAGGAGCACGGGGTTTTTTACGCGCCTTGCGCAGTCTTTCAAGTCCTCGTTTACGATGAGCTTATAGCTCGTTTTCATGTCGGGGGGAAGGGCGCGGTACTCTTTGCTTCCGAACGCCCTTTCGGCGAGAGCGGGGAACAACTTTTTTACGGCTCTGTACGCCTTTACCCGCCGAATATATGCCGCCGAACGGGGTTTTACCAGCCCCGCCCCGCCCGTTATAACTATCCTGTCGGCGAGCGCGGGTTCTTCGGAAAAGAGCTTTAACGCCACGCGCGCCCCGAACGAGTGCGCCAGCACATGGCAGTTCTGCGCCCCCGTCCTTAAAATGAACTCTTTAAGCCATGCCGCGTAGTCGCCGACCGAATATGGCGTTGCGGGCGCGTCGCTTGCGCCGAACCCCGCAAAGTCGGGGGCTATCGTTCTGAAATATCCGCTCAAAAACTTTATCTGATAGTAAAAACTCTCCTTGCAAGAGCCGTACCCGTGCAACAACAGCACGCTCTTGCCCGCGCCCTCGCAAAGGTACGAGACGAATTTACCGCAAATAAAAATACCTTTTCGGCTCCTTTTCCGTTAAAATTTACGCCCTTTTAC